>DASSBO010000473.1:0-9259 GCA_035698655.1 Streptomyces sp. | reverse complement strand
TGAGGTCGGCCAGCGCCTTGTTCTCGGCCTCGAAGCCGGCGCGCAGGTCGCCGTTCTTCGCGGCGTCGATGATGTCGAGCGCCCGGTAGGCGGCGGGGGCGGCGCCGTGCACCTTGCTGTCGGCGATCTCCCGGCCGTGCGCGACGGCGGCGTCCCAGGTCTCGTCACGGGCGATCTCGGGCCGGTCGACCTCGATTTCGCCGCGCAGCACGGCGGAGGTCCAGTGCAGGGACTGCTCGAGGAAGTCGGCGCCCTCGAACAGCGCGTCGGCGATGCCCAGTTCGTGGACCTGGGTGCCCTTGAGCTGCTTGTTCTGGTTCAGCGAGTTCTCGATGAGGACGCTGATGGCCTTCTCGGGCCCGATCAGGTTCGGCAGCAGCGTGCAGCCGCCCCAGCCGGGCACCAGGCCGAGGAAGACCTCGGGCAGCGAGAAGGCCGGCAGGGCCTTGGAGACCGTGCGGTAGGTGCAGTGCAGGCCGACCTCGACGCCGCCGCCCATGGCTGCGCCGTTGTAGTAGGCGAAGGTGGGCACGGCCAGGTTCGACAGCCGGCTGAACACGTCGTGGCCGCCCTTGCCGATGGCGAGCGCGTCCTCGTGCCGCTTGAGGATCTCGACGCCCTTGAGGTCGGCGCCGACGGCGAAGATGAACGGCTTGCCGGTGACGCCGGCGCCGACGATGTCGCCGGCCTTCGCCTCGGCCTCGACCTGGTCGATCGCCTCGTCGAGGTTGGCCAGCGACTGCGGGCCCAGCGTGGTGGGCTTGGTGTGGTCGAAGCCGTTGTCCAGCGTGATCAGCGCGAACCGGCCCGCGTTCCCGGGCAGATCCAGGTGCCGCACGTGCGCCTGGGTGACGACCTCGTCGGGGAAGAGTTCTGCGGCTCCCTTGAGAAGCTCGGCGGTGGTGCTCACTTGCCCTCCCAGTGGGGGTTCTCCCAGATGACGGTCCCGCCCATGCCGAAGCCGACGCACATCGTCGTCAGGCCGTAGCGGACGTGGGGCTGCGCCTCGAACTGCCGTGCCAGCTGCGTCATGAGCCGCACGCCCGAGGAGGCCAGCGGGTGGCCGAAGGCGATCGCGCCGCCGTACTGGTTGACGCGCGGGTCGTCGTCGGCGATGCCGTAGTGGTCGAGGAAGGCCAGGACCTGGACGGCGAAGGCCTCGTTGATCTCGAACAGGCCGATGTCGTCGATGGTCAGGCCGGAACGCTGCAGCGCCTTCTCGGTGGCCGGGATCGGGCCGACGCCCATCACCTCGGGCTCGACGCCGGCGAAGGAGTAGCCGACCAGCCGCATCGCGGCCGGCAGGCCCAGCTCGCGGGCGACGTCCTCGGCGGCCAGCAGCGAGGCGGTCGCGCCGTCGTTGAGGCCGGCGGCGTTGCCCGCGGTGACGCGGCCGTGCGCGCGGAAGGGGGTCTTCAGCCCGGCGAGGTTCTCCAGCGTGGTGCCCGGGCGCATCGGCTCGTCGGCCGTCGCCAGGCCCCAGCCCTTCTCGCCGCCCTCGTCGCCGGTGCGGCGCACGGAGATCGGCACCAGGTCGCGCTGGATCCAGCCGTTCGCGTAGGCCTTGGCGGCCCGCTCCTGGCTGGCCACGGCGTACTCGTCGGCGCGCTGCTTGCTCAGGTGCGGGAAGCGGTCGTGGATGTTCTCCGCCGTCATCCCCATGAACATGGCCGACTCGTCGACCAGCTTCTCGGAGACGAACCGCGGGTTCGGGTCGACGCCCTCGCCCATCGGGTGACGGCCCATGTGCTCGACGCCGCCGGCCAGCACCACGTCGTAGGCGCCGAAGGAGATCGAGCCGGCCGTCGTCGTCACGGCGGTCATGGCGCCCGCGCACATCCGGTCGATGGAGTAGCCGGGCACGGTCTTCGGCAGACCGGCGAGGATGCCCGCGGTGCGGCCCAGAGTCAGGCCCTGGTCGCCGATCTGGGTGGTGGCGGCCACGGCGACCTCGTCGATCCGCTCGGGCGGCAGCTCGGGGTGGCGCCGCAGCAGCTCGCGGATGCACTTGACGACCATGTCGTCCGCGCGGGTCTCGTGGTAGATGCCCTTCGGGCCCGCCTTGCCGAACGGGGTGCGGACGCCGTCGACGAAGACGACGTCCCTAGCGGTACGAGGCACGTTGGCTCTCCTCCAGGGTGCGGTGATGACGCCGTACGGCGCTTCCCGCCTCCCATGCTACTAGCCGGTAACCACGTGGCAAGGGCAGTCCCCGCACCGGGGCACACGTCACATCCCGACGGCCCGGGGAGGAAGGGGTGCGGCTACTCCGCGTCGGCGGCGGGCGCGGCCAGCGCGACGGCCAGCAGCGGAGCCGTCTGGCCGATCTGCCACTCGCGGGCGCCGTGCCCCCGCAGGGCGTCGGCCACGGCCGACTCGGTCGGCTCCGAGGGCGGCTCCCAGCACACCCGGCGGACCGTGTCCGGGGTGATCAGGTTCTCCTGCGGGAGGTTCAGCTCCTCGGCGCGGGCGGTCACCGCCGCACGGGCCGCGGTCAGCCGCTCGGCGGCGTCCGGGTCCTTGTCGGCCCAGGCGCGGGGCGGCGGCGGGCCGGTCGGCGGCAGGCTCTGCGCGGGCAGCTTGGTGTCGGGCAGCGCGCGCGCCCGGTCGACGGCCGCCTGCCAGTGGGCCAGCTGCTTGCGGTTCTGCCGCTGCCCGAAGCCGGGCAGTGCGCCGAGCGCCTCGGCGTCGGCGGGCATGCCGAGGGCGGCGGCGATGATCGCGGCGTCGGGCAGCACCTTGCCCGGCGAGACGTCGCGGCGCTGCGCGATGCGGTCGCGCTCCGTCCACAGCTCGCGCACCACGGCGAGCTGTCGCCGCTTGCGCACCTTGTGCATGCCGGAGGTGCGGCGCCACGGGTCGCGGCGCGGCGGGGCGGGCGGCGCCGCGGCGATGGCGGCGAACTCCTCGAGCGCCCAGCCGAGCTTGCCCTGGCTCTCCAGCTCCTCCTCCAGCGCGTCGCGCAGATCGACGAGCAGCTCCACGTCCAGCGCCGCGTAGCGCAGCCACGGCTCGGGCAGCGGCCGGGTGGACCAGTCGACGGCGGAGTGGCCCTTCTCCAGCGTGTAGCCCAGCACCTTCTCGACCATCGGCCCCAGGCCGACCCGGGCGAACCCGGCCAGCCGGCCGGCCAGCTCGGTGTCGAAGATCCGGGTGGGCACCATGCCTATGCCGCGCAGGCACGGCAGGTCCTGGGTGGCGGCGTGCAGCACCCACTCCTCGTCCCGCAGCGCCGCGCCGAGTGCCGACAGGTCGGGGCAGCCGACCGGGTCGATCAGCACGCTGCCTGCGCCCTCGCGCCGCAGCTGGATCAGGTAGGCGCGCTGGCCGTAGCGGTACCCGGAGGCACGTTCGGCGTCGACGGCGAGCGGGCCGCGGCCGCCCGCGAGCGCTTCGGTGACCTGGGCGAGCTGCTCCGCGGTCGCCGTCACCGGGGGGATGCCCTCGCGGGGCTCCAGGAGCGGAACCGGCGCCGGACCGGACTCCTCGGAGGGTGGCTGAGCTGCGGATGCTGGGGCTGTCTTCTCGGCGTCGGTCACCGCACAAGCGTAGCTGTGCACTGCACGGGACACGGACGCCCGCCGCCGGAACGTTCCGTCGGCGGGCGTCCGTGCGGTCGGCTGCCGGGTCAGTGGATGATGCCCGTGCGCAGCGCCATCGCCACCATGCCGGCGCGGTCGCCGGTGCCCAGCTTGCGGGCGATGCGGGCCAGATGGCTCTTCACGGTGAGCGCGGACAGCCCCATCGACACGCCGATGGCCTTGTTCGACTGGCCCTCCGCCACCAGCCGCAGCACCTCGACCTCGCGCCCGGACAGTTCGCGGAAGCCGCCCGGGTGGCCGGAGCCGGGGGCGCCGGGGCGGCGGTGCATCCGGGCGGCGCCGATGGGGGCGGCGCCGTGCCGCTGGTGCATGCCGGCGGCCAGCGCGTTGCGCGTGCCGGTCACGACGTAGCCCTTGACGCCGCCGGCCAGCGCCGTGCGGACCGCGCCGATGTCGTCGGCGGCGGACAGCGCCAGGCCGTTGGGCCAGCCCGCGGCCCGCGTCTCGGACAGCAGGCTGAGCCCCGAGCCGTCGGGCAGGTGCACCTCCGCGACGCAGATGTCGCGCGGGTTGCCGACTCGGGGACGGGCCTCCGCGACCGACGACGCCTCGATCACGTCCCGGGTGCCGAGGGCCCACAGATGGCGGGTCACGGTGGAACGGACGCGGGGGTCGGCGACGACGACCATGGCCGTCGGCTTGTTCGGGCGGTAGGCGACCAGGCTTGTGGGGTGCTCGAGGAGAACAGACACCGGGCCTCCTGGGGGAGTGGCGGGGACAATTCCGGCTCACTGGTCCATGGGGGAGGAGCCGGGACGTTCCGTGGTGGAAGGGTCACAGAATCCTTCGGCACCTGAGCTGCCCGGCTTTAGAGAATGATCACGAATCAGTGATAACAAATGCCGCAATTCGGACAAGAGCTCGACGCGGCCACCCCGACACGCCTGGTCAGCGCGGCTGCGGTCCCCGCCGCTGCGGCAGTGGTACGACCGCGCCGCCTCCCGACTGCTGCTCCGGCGGCAGCCCCGCGCACTGGCACAGCAGGTCGCACCAGGCCGCCAGATGCCCCGCCGAGTCCGGCGCCTCCTCATCCGCACGCTCCGCCGCGAAAGGGGTCCAGCTCGCCCGGATCTCCAGCTCGGACTCCGGCTGCCGTTCCGCGAGCCCGCCGAAGTAGTGCGAGCCGGACCTGGTCACCGTCCCGCTGGGCCGGCTGTGCGCCACGCCGTGCGCCTCCAGCGCACCCGTCAGCCACGACCAGGTCACCTCCGGCAGCAGCGGATCGTTCGCCAGCTCCGGCTCCAGCGTGGTCCGGCCCAGGGTGACGACCCGGAAGGTGCTCTGCCAGGGCTCCTGCCCCTGCGGATCGTGCAGCAGCACGAACCGGCCGTCGGCGAGTTCCTCCTCGCCGTCGTGGACGGTCGCCTCCAGGGCGTGCGCGAACGGCGCCAGTCTCCTGGGCGACGGCAGCGGCGCCAGCGCCACCTCCGGTCTCAGCAGCGCCGCTCCCAGTGCCGCGACCGCTTCCCGGAAGACGCGCGGCGCATCGTCCCCCTTGTCGGTCCCCGCATCGCCGCCTCCCGCCCTGTGTGTTCGCTCCGCTGCCATGTGCGGAAGGGTAGGCGCAGCAGACGAGTGTCGTCCGGAGGGACACGGAGCCCGGGCCCCGCCGCATGGGAGACTTCCTGGTGTGAGTGCCAACGACCGCCCCTCGGGCCCGATCCACCTCTCCCCGGACGTGCAGGACTCCGCCTTCCTCCGGGCCTGCCGCCGCGAACCCGTGCCGCACACCCCGGTGTGGTTCATGCGGCAGGCCGGACGCTCGCTCCCGGAGTACCGCAAGGTGCGGCAGGGCATCGGCATGCTCGACTCCTGCATGCGGCCCGACCTGGTCACCGAGATCACCCTGCAGCCGGTCCGCAGGCACCACGTGGACGCCGCCGTCTACTTCAGCGACATCGTCGTGCCGCTCAAGGCCATCGGCGTGGACCTGGACATCAAGCCGGGCGTGGGCCCCGTCGTGGAACGGCCGGTGCGCACCCGCGCCGACCTCGACCGGCTGCGTCCCCTCGTCCCCGAGGACGTCACCTACGTCACCGAGGCCGTCCGCCAGGTCACCGCCGAGCTCGGCGCCACGCCCCTCATCGGCTTCGCCGGCGCCCCCTTCACCCTCGCCAGCTACCTCGTGGAGGGCGGCCCCTCCCGCAACCACGAGCACACCAAGGCGCTGATGTACGGCGACCCGCAGCTGTGGGACGACCTGCTGGACCGGCTCGCCGTCATCACCGCCGCCTTCCTGCGGGTGCAGATCGAGGCAGGCGCCGCCGCCGTCCAGCTCTTCGACTCCTGGGCCGGCGCGCTGCGCCCGGCCGACTACCGGCGCAGCGTGCTGCCGGCCTCCGCCAAGGTCTTCGACGCCGTCGCCGGATACGGCGTGCCCCGCATCCACTTCGGCGTCGGCACCGGAGAACTGCTCGGCCTGATGGGGCAGGCGGGCGCCGACGTCGTCGGCGCCGACTGGCGGGTGCCGCTCGACGAGGCCGCCCGGCGCATCGGAGCGGACAAGGCCGTGCAGGGAAACCTGGACCCCGCCGTGCTCTTCGCGCCCCGCGCCGCCGTCGAGGAACAGGCCGACCAGGTGCTCGACGCCGCACGTGACCTGCCCGGGCACATCTTCAACCTCGGCCACGGCGTGCTGCCCGACACCGACCCGGACGCCCTGACCCGCCTCGTGGCCCACGTCCACGAGCGCACCGCACGATAAGGGGGCGCGGCCCATGCACGTCCTCGTGATCGGCGGCGGCATCTCCGGCCTGGCCGCCGCACACGCGCTGCAGGAGGGCGGAGCGACCGTCACCCTGCTCGAGGCCTCGCCCCGGCTCGGCGGCAAACTGCTCAGCGGCGACATCGCCGGCACCACGGCCGTCGACCTGGGGGCCGAGTCGATGCTCGCCCGCCGCCCCGAGGCCGTCGACCTGGCGCGCGCGGCCGGGCTCGGCGACGACCTGTGCACGCCCTCGGCAGGCGCCGCCATCTGGTCGCGCGGCGAACTGGTGCCCATGCCCAAGGGGCACGTCATGGGCGTGCCCGCCGACCCGGCCTCCCTCAGCGGGCTGCTCTCCGCCGAGGGTGTGGCCCGTGCCGCCGAGGACGCCACACTCCCGCGCACCCCGGTCGGCGAGGACGTCGCACTCGGCGGCTACATCGCCGCCCGGCTCGGCGAGGAGGTCGTCGACCGGCTCGTCGAACCCCTCCTCGGCGGCGTCTACGCCGGCAACGCGTACCGCATCTCGATGCGCGCCGCCGTGCCGCAGCTCTACGAGGCCGCCCGCTCCGAACGCTCCCTGCTCGCGGGCGTGCGTGCCCTGCAGGAACGCGCCGCGGGAACCACGCCCGCGCCCGCCGGACCCGTCTTCGCCGGCATCGCCGGCGGCATCGGCCGGCTGCCCGAGGCGGTGGCCCGCACCTGCCGAGCCGCCGGCGTGCGCATCCGTACCACCACGCCGGTCCGCGTCATCCGCCGCAGGCCGGGCGGCCCGCTGGCCGGCGGACCGCCCGGCGGCCCGCCGTGGCAGGCCGTCCTCGCCGGCGGGGACACCGTCACGGCCGACGCCGTCGTCGTCGCCGCGCCCGCCCCCGAGGCGGCGCGGCTGCTCGCCGGCGAGGTGCCGGCCGCCGCCGAGGAGCTGGAGTCCGTCGAGTACGCCTCCATGGCTCTGATCACCATGGCCTTCCGCCGCGCCGACCTGCACGGCGCACCGCTGGAGGGCAGCGGCTTCCTCGTGCCCCCCGTCGACGGGCGGCACATCAAGGCCGCCACCTTCTCCGCCCGCAAGTGGGACTGGGTCGCGGCCCAGGACCCGTCGCTGTTCGTGCTGCGCACCTCCATCGGCCGGCACCACGACGACGCCGACCTGACCCGCAGCGACGCCGACCTGGTGCGGCTCTCCCGCGACGACCTGCGCGACGCCACCGGCCTCGGGGCCAAGCCCGTCGACACCGTCGTCACCCGCTGGAACGACGGGCTCCCGCAGTACCCCGTCGGCCACCTCGAGCGGTCCGCCCGGATCCGCCACGACCTCGCCGCCCTGCCGGGCCTGGCCGTGTGCGGCGCCGCCTACGACGGCGTGGGCATCCCCGCCTGCATCGCCGGCGCCCGGCGGGCCGCCGCACGGACCCTGGCGCAGGCCACGCCGCACGGCGAGTGAGAATGGAGTCATGACTGCTGCACCGGAGCGCTCCGCCAACGCGGGCAAGAAGGCCAAGGACCTGAACCAGGTCGTCCGCTACACCCTCTGGTCGGTCTTCCGGCTGCGCGATCTGCTGCCCGAGGACCGCGCCGGCTGGGCCGACGAGGTCGACGAGCTGTTCGAACAGCTCGCCGGCAAGGACGTGACCGTGCGCGGCACCTACGACCTCTCCGGGCTCAGCGCCGAGGCCGACCTGATGATCTGGTGGCACGCCGAGACCTCCGACGCCCTGCAGGAGGCCTACAACCGCTTCCGCCGCACCCGCTTCGGCCGCCACCTCGAGCCCGTCTGGTCGAACATGGCACTGCACCGGCCGGCCGAGTTCAACAAGTCGCACATCCCCGCCTTCCTCGCCGACGAGGAGGCGCGCGGCTACGTCGCCGTCTACCCGTTCGTCCGCGAGTACGAGTGGTACCTGCTGCCGGACGCCGACCGGCGCGCGCTGCTCGCCGAGCACGGCAAGATGGCCCGCGACTACCCGGACGTGCGCGCCAACACCGTCGCGTCCTTCGCGCTGGGCGACTACGAGTGGCTGCTGGCCTTCGAGGCCGACGAGCTGCACCGCATCGTCGACCTCATGCGGCACCTGCGCGGCTCGGAGACCCGCCGCTACGTGCGCGTGGAGATCCCCTTCTGGACCGGCAAGCGCAAGCCGATGCAGGAACTGGTCGCCGGCCTCGCCTGACGTACCGCTTCGCCGCCCCCGCTCAGCGGGGGAGTGCGGGGTGTTCGGCGACGACCGTGGAGGAGCCCGGGGCGATCTCGGTGAAGCCCGCGTCCCGGACCACCGGGAGGCCGGACGCGGTCAGCCGCGCCCAGTGCGCCGCGTCGTGCGCCGTGCGGACGGCGAGCGGGAAGCCGGCCGCCGACCACTCCTTGCGGGCCGTCTCGGTCAGGCCCCACCAGGCCAGCTGCGCGCCGTGCGCGGCCTGGGCCATGGCCTTGCCCGCGGACATCTCCAGTTCCGGGCTCAGCCACAGCACCGGCTGCCCCGGTGCCGGCGCGGCCGGCGGCTCGTCGTCGTCCAGCTCGGTGCCGGACACCTGCAGCCGGGCCAGGTCCGGCGGCCAGCCGTCCAGCGGCACCGGGGGAAAGACCCGCACCTCGGCCTCCCGGCCGGTGACGGTGATCCCGTCCAGGTCGGTCGCCCGCCGCCAGCCCGCGCCGCGGGCCCGGCGCACGACCTTGCGGATGCGCATGTCCTCCCAGGCCCGCACCCGCTCGGCCCACGGCCCGTCCGGCGCGGTGACCCGCTCGTCGGCGAGCAGGCTCAGCACCGCGCGGGCCGCCGTCTCCAGCGCGTCGGTGCGCTGCGGCGGGGCCGCCTTTTCGATGTGGGCGACCAGCGGCAGGACGGACTCGGGCGGGTTCTCGGGGATCACGGGGACCAGTGTGCCAGCGGGGCCCGGACGTGCCGCGGGGCGGGCACCGCACGTGGTGCCCGCCCCGGAGTGCATGGGCGGCGCT
>DASSBO010000472.1:0-2583 GCA_035698655.1 Streptomyces sp. | reverse complement strand
TGAGCCCCGACAACGCCGCAGATGCGCGTGCATGGCGCCATCCCGCAGGCGGGAGGGCGAAAACAGGGCCCAGGAACGGCCCGGCGTCCCGAACGGGGCCGACAAGTGACAAGATGGGTCTTCGGCAGGACAGGGCCCAGTGAAGTCATTCCAAGGGCCGACAACACACAGCGGCCGCACATACAGCCGCCCGGTCGGTAAAGGGCCGGCCCGGCGCACCATGCATGGAGGACGTGACGTGGCGAACGACGCCAGCACCGTTTTCGACCTAGTGATCCTCGGAGGCGGTAGCGGCGGCTATGCCGCTGCCCTGCGCGGGGCGCAGCTGGGTCTGGACGTCGCCCTGATCGAGAAGGACAAGCTGGGCGGCACCTGTCTGCACCGTGGATGCATCCCCACCAAGGCGCTGCTGCATGCCGGTGAACTGGCCGACCAGGCCCGCGAGGGCGCCGAGTTCGGCGTGAAGACCACCCTCGAGGGCATCGACATGGCCGGGGTGCACAAGTACAAGGACGGCGTGGTCACCGGCCTCTACAAGGGCCTGCAGGGCCTGGTGGCCTCCCGCAAGGTGACCTACGTCGAGGGCGAGGGCCGGCTGTCCTCCCCCACTTCCGTCGACGTGAACGGTCAGCGCTACGAGGGCCGGCACATCCTGCTGGCGACCGGCTCCGTGCCGAAGTCCCTGCCGGGTCTGGACATCGACGGCGACCGGATCATCTCCTCGGACCACGCCCTGGTCATGGACCGCGTGCCGGAGTCCGCCGTGATCCTGGGCGGCGGTGTCATCGGCGTCGAGTTCGCGTCCGCGTGGAAGTCCTTCGGCACCGACGTGACGATCGTCGAGGGCCTGCCCCACCTGGTCCCGGCTGAGGACGAGAACAGCTCGAAGCTGCTGGAGCGCGCCTTCCGCAAGCGCGGCATCACGTTCTCCCTGGGCTCGTTCTTCGAGAAGGCCGAGTACACCGACAACGGCGTGAAGGTCTCGCTGGCCAACGGCAAGACCTACGAGGCCGAGGTGCTGCTGGTGGCCATCGGCCGCGGCCCGGTCTCGCAGAACCTGGGCTACGAGGAGGCCGGGGTCGCCATGGAGCGCGGCTTCGTCCTGGCCGACGAGTACTGCCGCACGAACGTGCCGACCATCTCGGCCGTCGGTGACCTCATCCCGACGCTGCAGCTGGCGCACGTGGGCTTCGCCGAGGGCATCCTGGTCGCCGAGCGGCTGGCCGGCCTGAACCCGGTGCCCGTCGACTACGACGGCGTGCCGCGCGTGACCTACTGCCACCCCGAGGTCGCCTCCGTCGGCGTCACCGAGGAGAAGGCCAAGGAGGTCTACGGCGCCGACAAGGTCGTGACGCTGAAGTACAACCTGGCCGGCAACGGCCGCAGCAAGATCCTCAAGACCACCGGCGAGATCAAGCTCGTCCAGGTCCGCGACGGTGCCGTGGTCGGCGTGCACATGGTGGGCGACCGCATGGGCGAGCAGGTCGGCGAGGCCCAGCTGATCTACAACTGGGAGGCCCTGCCGGCCGAGGTCGCGCAGCTCATCCACGCCCACCCGACGCAGAACGAGGCGATGGGCGAGGCCCACCTGGCGCTGGCCGGCAAGCCGCTGCACTCCCACGACTGACACATCCGGGCGCGAACCATCCGCACATTCCGTTAGGAGCAACCGAAACCATGGCGGTTTCCGTAACCCTCCCGGCGCTCGGAGAGAGCGTGACCGAGGGCACCGTCACCCGTTGGCTGAAGGCCGAGGGTGAACACGTCGAGGCCGACGAGCCGCTGCTCGAGGTCTCGACCGACAAGGTCGACACCGAGATCCCGGCCCCGGCTGCCGGCACCCTGTCCTCCATCAAGGTGGCCGAGGACGAGACGGTCGAGGTCGGCGCCGAGCTGGCCACCATCGACGACGGCAGCGGGGGCGCCCCGGCTCAGGAGGCCCCGCAGCAGGAGGCCCCGGCCCAGCAGGAGCAGGCTCCCGAGCCCGCCCCGGCGCAGGACGAGCAGCCGCAGCAGGCCGAGCAGCCCGCGCAGGAGCAGCCGGCCGCGTCCGGCGGCGGTTCGGCGCAGGGCACCGACGTCACGCTGCCCGCGCTGGGCGAGTCCGTGACCGAGGGCACCGTCACCCGCTGGCTGAAGGCCGTGGGCGACTCGGTCGAGGCCGACGAGCCGCTGCTCGAGGTCTCCACCGACAAGGTCGACACCGAGATCCCGGCCCCGGTCTCCGGCACCCTGCTGGAGATCGTCGTCGAGGAGGACGGCACGGCCGAGGTCGGCGGCAAGCTCGCCGTCATCGGCGAGGCGGGCGCGGCTCCGGCCGCGCAGGAGGCTCCGGCCCAGCCCGCCCCGGCGCAGCAGGAGGCCCCGGCCCAGCAGGAGCAGGCTCCCGAGCCCGCCCCGCAGCCGGCTCCGGCACCGCAGCAGGCCCCCGCCCAGCCGCAGGCCCAGGCACCGGCTCCGGCACCGGCTCCCGCGCCGGCCCCGGCGCAGCCGCAGGCACCCGCCGCCCCGGCCCAGCCGGCCGAGGCCGACGGCGCCTACGTCACGCCGCTGGTGCGCAAGCTGGCCTCCGAGCAGGGCGTC
>DASSBO010000471.1:0-11436 GCA_035698655.1 Streptomyces sp. | reverse complement strand
GAACTCGGGCGTGGTGGTCTTGCCGACGAAGACCGCGCCGTGTTCCCGCATCCGGGCTACCGACGGGGCGTCCTCCTCGTACGGCCCGTCGTCGTCCGGCACCGACCAGGAGCCCTTGAGGGTGGGCGCGCCGCGCTGCAGCAGCATGTCCTTGATCGTCACCGGCACGCCGTCGAGCAGCCCCTGCGGCGCGCCGCGCCGCCAGCGCTCCTCGCTCGCCCGCGCCTGCTCCAGGGCCTCCTGCGCGTTCAGCCGGACGAAGGCGTTCACCCGCGGCTGGATCTCCTCGGCGCGTTCGAGCACCGCGCGGGCGGCCTCGACGGGGGAGAAGTCCCCGGCGGCGTATCCCGCGACGAGCTGGGTGGCGGTCAGTGCGGTCAGATCGGACAACGCGTCCTCCCGGGTTCGGTCAGCCGGCCGGTACATAGCCGAGCTTCTTGTCCACGACGTTCTCCAGCGGTTCGCCGGAGTACCAGCGGTCGAAGTTGTCGAGAAACTGCTCGGCCAGGTCGTCCCGCCAGCCCACGGTGTCCCCGCTCATGTGCGGGGAGATCAGCAGGCCCGGCACGTCCCACAGCCGGCTGTCGGACGGCAGCGGCTCGTCGGCGAAGACGTCCAGGGCCGCACCGGCCAGCCGGTGCTGCCGGAGAGCGTCGACCAGATCGTCCTCCACGACGTGCTGTCCCCGGCCGACGTTGACGAAACGCGCCGAGGACTTCATCCGTGCGAACGCGGAGGCGTCGAACATGCCGCGGGTCTCGTCCGTCAGCGGGGCCACGCAGATCACCCAGTCGGCCGAACCGAGGAGGGAGTGCAGCGCGCGGCTGGGATGAACGTGCCCGAATTCCGGGTCGTCATGGCGTTCGGTACGGCCCACCAGATCGACGGTGACACCGAGTGCCAGGAGAGTGCGGCCGATTTTCCGGCCGATCGGTCCGGAACCGACGACCAGTGCCCGACTGCGTTCCACGCGGAATGTCTCACGGTGCCGCCAGCGGCGTTGCCGGTGCAATTCCCAGCTGCCGTGGAAATCCTTGGCCATGGCCAGTACGAGTCCGGTCACGTATTCGGCGATCGGCTGGTCGAAGACTCCCCGCGCGTTGGTGACGACGACGTCCGACTCGGCGAGTTCCGGAAGCAGCCGGTCCACACCGGCGCTGGGGGTGTGCACCCAGCCCGGCCGGGGGCCCGTGCCGGGCCACGCCTTGCGTACCGCGTCGGACAGGAAGTCCCAGACCAGCAGCACGTCCGCCTCCGGCAGCCGGTCGGCCAGGGTGTGCTCGTCGGCGTGCACGACACGGGCCCGGTCACCCAGTCGGTCCAGCCGGGGAAGCGGCTCCGCATCCAGGACGAGTACGCAGGTTTCGGACATCGTGAGGTGACCACTCCCGGGTGAGGTTGTCGGGCTGTGGGAAGGCCGTTGACCGATCGGCCGAACCGATTGACCACGGTAGGGACGGCGCCTTACCTTCGTCAACAAAGGCATCTGTCTCGCCGTCCCGGTTTCTGACCGGTCTTTACGTGCTCTTGGCAATTCTGGCTGTTGCCATCCCTCCTTCTTCACGTTGGGCCCACTCATGGATGTCTCCTTTCTCGGCGGACCGCAGCCACAGCGCGGTGTCGGAATCGTCGCGCCGTTCGATTTCGCGCTTGATCGCGAACTGTGGCGCTGGGTGCCCGACGACGTCTCCCTCCACCTGACCCGCACCCCTTTCGTACCCGTCGAGGTGAGCCTGGACCTGGCGCGCCTCGTCAGTGAGCACGAGACCCTGGACGAGGCGGTGCGCGCGCTGTGCGCCATCAGCCCCGAAGTCATCGGCTATGCCTGCACGTCGGGCAGCTTCGTGGGCGGCACCGCCGGCGAACGGGCGATGACCGCCTCCATGGAACAGGCCGGCGACATCCCGGCCCTGACGACCTCGGGCGCGCTGCTGGAGGCGCTCACCGAACTCGACGCACAACGGGTCGCCGTGGTGACGCCGTACACCAAGTCCGTCACGGACTCCCTCGAGGACTATCTGGGCGAGGCCGGCATCGCGGTGACCGGCCGCAGCTACCTCGGGCTCACCCGGGAGATCTGGCGGGTCCCCTACCGGGACGTGGTGGACATGGCGCGGCAGGCCGTCGCCGACGCACCCGACGCGCTGTTCATCAGCTGCACCAACCTGGCGACCTACGACGTCATCCCGCAGCTCGAGGCGGAGCTGCGGATGCCGGTCATCTCCGCCAATCAGGTGACGGTGTGGGCGGCGCTGCGCCGCATCGGCAAGCAGGCCGTGGGACCGTACCAGGCGCTGCTGGATCCGGTGGCGCGCCGCGGACCGGCGGCGATGTCCGCCTCGCCGCCGCCGGAGGACCTCGGCGTGGAGGAACTGGCCCGTCCCGCCGACGCCGGCCCGGGCGGTCAGGAGGCGGCGCTGGCCGGCGCCGGCCAGGAGAACGCCGAGGCTCCGGCGGCCTACGACCCGCCCGCCCCGGCGGCCGGGTACGACGAGCGGGGCGGCGGTCAGCCGCCGGCATAGCCCGCGGCCCCGGGCTGTTCCGCATCCGGTTTCCACACCCATGACACCTGCAAGGAGGCGTAGATGGCGAAGGCGGTGGGGTTCCTCTACCCCGGCTACTCGGCCGAGGACGACTACCCCCGGCTCGAGGGGATGCTCCGGGAGTCCGGCGCGGACGTCCGGCTGCCCCTGGTCCACACCGACATCGGCGAGGACGCGCACCGCGTCGACGCGCTGCTGGAGATGGGCTCGGCCGGCCGGCTCGCCGACCGGGTGGAGGCCGTGAAGGACCACGGCGTCGAGGCCCTGGTGTGGGCCTGTACCAGTGCCAGCTTCGTCTTCGGCTGGGACGGCGCGCACGAGCAGGTGCGCGAGCTGTCGGCCACCGCCGGGATGCCGGCCTCCAGCACCTCCTTCGCCTTCGCCCACGCGGTGCAGGCGCTCGGCGTGCAGCGGGTCGCCGTCGCGGCCACCTATCCCGACGACGTCGCCGAGCTCTTCGCGGCCTTCCTCAAGGCGGCCGGTGCGGAGGTCGTCTCCCACTGCGGCAGCGGCATCATCACCGCGGCCGAGGTCGGTACCTGGAAGCAGGACGACGTCCTCGCGCTGGCCCGCGGCGGCGACCGTCCGGAGGCCGAGGCCGTGCTGCTGCCCGACACCGCGCTGCACACGGCCGCCTGGATCCCCCGGCTGGAGCAGGAACTGGGCAAGCCGGTCCTCACCGCCAACCAGGTCACCGCCTGGGAGGGGCTGCGCCTGCTGGACGAAGAGGTCCGCTGCCCGGCCCTCGGCCGCCTGTTCACCTGAGGCGTTTCCCGTCCGGTGGTCGCCCAGGTGGGCGACCACCGGTTTCCGGGTCCGTCCGGGTGGCCACCCGGCGCGGATGCCACGTTCTGCGTTGCGCCGCGTGCCGCTGCGCGGGAGCTACCCGGCGGCCGTCGCGATGGCGCTGCTGGCGCTGTGCCCCTTCCTGGTGCTGACCACCGCCTCCTCGCTGCTGCGGCCGCAGCTCATGCACGACCTGGGCGCCGGCATGTTCGCGCTGCAGCTCACCAGCGGACTGGCCAACGCCGGCTACGCCTTCGGGGCGGTCGCCGCCGCCGACGTCTTCCAGCGGATCTCGCGCCGCAGCCTCTACGTCGCCTGCGAGGTCGGCTTCCTGCTCAGCTCGGTGCTCGCCGCCGCCGCGCAGGGCATCGTCGCCTTCGCGGCCGGCATGATCCTGCAGGGAGTGGCCACCGGCATGCTGCTCGTCGCGGCGCTGCCTCCGCTGGTGACCAACCACGGCGCCGACCGGCTGCCCACCACGGCCGCGTTCGTGGACCTGGGACTCTTCGGCGTGGTGACGCTCGGTCCGCTGGCCGGCGGACTGGCGGAGAGCTTCCAGTCCTGGCGGCTGCTGTACGCGGGCGTCGCCGCCCTCGGCGCGGCCGGCGTCCTCACGGGCCTGCCAGGGGGCGCCGCCCGCGTCCCGTCTGCGGGACGGCGCCATGCACGCACGTCGGCTGCGTTGTCGGGGCTCAGCGCAGCCCGCTGCGCGTTCGCCCCTCCGCCTTGCCGCCGCACGCACCTGACACCGTCCCGCCCGCCCTGCGGGCGGACGACGCTACTTGGGCGGCGCCCCCTGCTTCGAGCACAACGAGCCGCCCATGCGCGGCATGGGTTTCGACTGGCTGGCGATCCCGCTCACCTCTGACGCCACAGTGCTGCCGTCCTTGCGGCATCACCGGGCGCCTGCGGCGCCCTCGGCTGACCGGAGCGGCCTTCACCACGCTGATCGAGCTGGCCGAGGTGTACCTGCTCAAGGAGGTACGGTCCGCTCCCTGGCTGGTGGGTCTGCTGGTGACCGGGCAGGTCCTCGGCATCGCGCTGGCCGCCTGGCTGTTCAGGCGGGCACTGCCCACCCGCTTCACGCACTACCTGGCCCTGTCCGGCCTGCTGGGCGTGACGGCCGGGGGAGTGCTGCTGCTCTTCCTCGCCCCGGGCAACGCCACCGCGCTGGTGCCGGCCGCCGCCGTCCTCCTCGGCTACGGCGCCGGGGCCGGCGTCGCGCCCGGGCTGTTCATGGCCGGGCTCAGCGTCCCCTCGTCGAAGCTCGGACCGACGTTCGCACTCGTCGAGCTGCTGCGCTCCGAGGCCGCGTTCCTGCTCTCGCCGCTGCTGCTGTTCGTCGCGCAGGCCGCCGTCTCCCTGACCACCGGAGTGCGGCTGGCCGTCGCGGTGACCACCGGCCTGTGCGCGTTCGGCGCGCTCGGGCTGCTCGTGATCTACCTGCTGGGCGGCGCCCGCCCGCATCCGCCGGACCTGGAGGGCTGGCTGGCCGGGGACGCCTCCGCCTACCACTCCCCGCCGCTGGCGGACGCCGTCCGCGACACCTGACCCCCCGTCCGCCCGGCCCCGGACCCGCAGTCGCCCGACTGCCCCGTTTCACCCGGCCGTCCGCCGGTACCCACCGGGCAGAGCCCACACGAATGCCCGAACGCCCGCTGGAGGCTGGGAATGGATGCACGGATCACCGTGCGCGTCGACGGGCGGGAGCGGTCCGTCTCGGTCGACACGCGCACCACGCTCCTCGACGCGCTGCGCGACCGGCTGGGCGTGACCTCCCCCAAGAAGGGCTGCGACCACGGCCAGTGCGGCGCCTGCACCGTCCTGCTCGACGGCCGCCGCACCCTGAGCTGCCTCACCTTCGCCGTCGCCCACGACGGCGCCGAGGTCACCACGGCCGCGGGGCTCGCGGACGGCGACGCCCTGCACCCGGTCCAGCAGGCCTTCCTCGACGAGGACGGCTTCCAGTGCGGCTACTGCACGCCGGGCCAGATCTGCTCCGCCGTCGGCATGCTGGCCGAGGCCGCCGACGGCGCACCCAGCCACGTCACCGCCGACCTGACCGGCCCGACGGCCCTCGACGAGGCGGAGATCCGGGAACGGATGAGCGGCAACCTGTGCCGGTGCGGCGCCTACGTCAACATCGTCGCCGCACTCCGCGGGCAGGTGGCCTCGTGATCCCCTTCGACTACCACCGCGTCGACGACCCGGCCGAGGCCGTCGACCTGGTCTCCCGCTACCCGGACGCCGCCTTCCTCGGCGGCGGCACCAACCTCGTCGACCACATGAAGCTCGGGATCGCCGGGCCGCAGATGCTCGTGGACGTCTCCCGGCTCCCGCTGGACCGGGTCGAGGAGACCGACGGCGGCGGGCTGCGCATCGGCACCGCCGTGCGCAACAGCGACCTGGCCGCCCACCCGCTGGTGCGCGAGCGGTATCCGGCGCTGGCCCGCGCCCTGCTCGCCGGCGCCTCCGGCCAGCTGCGCAACGCCGCCACCACCGGCGGGAACCTGCTGCAGCGCACCCGATGCGTCTACTTCCAGGACGTCACCACGCCCTGCAACAAGCGCACGCCCGGCTCCGGCTGCTCGGCCATCGGCGGCTACACCCGCTATCACGCAATCCTCGGCGCGTCCCAGCACTGCATCGCCGTGCACCCGTCCGACATGGCGGTCGGGATGCTGGCCCTGGACGCCACCGTGCACACCCTGGGGCCGAACGGCGAACGGGCGCTGCCCATCGAGGACCTGCACCGGCTGCCCGGCGACGAACCGCAGCGGGACACCGTGCTGGAGCACGGCGAACTGATCACGGCCGTCGAGCTGCCGCCGCTCGCCTTCTCCCGCCGGTCCACCTACCGCAAGGTGCGCGACCGGGCCTCCTACGCCTTCGCGCTGGTGTCCGTCGCCGCCGCCCTCGACCTGGACGCCGGCACCGTGCGGGACGTCCGGCTGGCGCTGGGCGGCGTCGCGCACAAGCCGTGGCGCGCGCACCGTGCCGAGGAGGCGCTGCGCGGCGGGCCTGCCACCGAGGACGCCTTCCGGCGGGCGGCCGACGCCGAACTCGCCCACGCCCAGACCCATCACGGCAACGAGTTCAAGGAGCCGATGGCCCGGAACACCATGGTGGCCGTGCTGCGCGAACTCACCGACCAGGAGGCACGATGACCGTCGACACCCGTGCGGTCGGCACCCCGCTGCAGCGGCTGGACGGCCCGGCGAAGCTCACCGGCACCGCCACGTACGCCTACGAGCACCCTCTGGAGGATCCGCTCTACGCGCACCCGCTGCAGGCCACGATCACCCGGGGCCGGATCGTCTCCGTCGCGGTCGAGGCGGCCTCCGCGGTGGACGGCGTCGTCGCCGTGCTCACGCCGCGCAACGCCGCCCGGCTGGCGGACACCGGGGACGGGGAGCTGGCCGTGCTGCAGAGCGACGAGGTGGCCTTCCGCGGCCAGTTCGTCGGCGCCGTCGTCGCCGAGACGCCCGAGACCGCGCGCTACGCGGCCGGCCTGGTCGGCTTCAGCTACGAGGAGCAGCCGCACCGGACCGAGCTCGCCGCGGACGGCGACGACCTGTACACGCCCGAGAAGGTCAACCCCGCCTTCCCGCCCGACACGGACGAGGGCGACGTGGACGCCGCGCTGCGCGACGCCGCGGTGACGGTCGACCACACCTACCGGACCCCGATGGAGTTCAACAACCCGATGGAGCCGCACACCACGGTCGCCGTCTGGGACTCGGCCGCCGAGGTGCGGCTCACGCTGTACGACTCCACGCAGGGCGCCCACTCCGTGCGCACGACGCTGGCGCCGCTGTTCGGGCTCGAGGCGCGGCAGGTACGGGTGATCGCTCCGCACGTCGGCGGCGGCTTCGGCTCGAAGGGCACCCCGCACGCCCATGACGTGCTGGCCGCGCTGTGCGCCCGCGCCGCCGGCGGGCGGCCCGTGAAGCTGGCCCTCACCCGGCAGCAGATGTTCTCCCTCGCAGGGCACCGCACCCCGACGATCCAGCACGTGCGGCTGGCCGCCGACGCCGGCGGGCGGCTCACCGCGATCTCCCACGAGGTGGTGGAACACACCTCCACAGTGAAGGAGTTCGCCGAGCAGACCGCCGTGGGCACCCGGATGATGTACGCCGCGCCGAACCGCCGCACAGCACACCGGCTGGCCGCTCTCGACGTACCGGTCCCCTCCTGGATGCGGGCACCCGGCGAGACGCCGGGCATCTTCGCCCTCGAGGTGGCGATGGACGAACTCGCCGTGGCCTGCGGCCTGGACCCGATCGAATTGCGGGAGCGCAACGACCCCGAACGCGACCCGGAGTCCGGCAAGCCCTGGTCCGGCCGCCGCCTGGTGGACTGCCTGCACGAAGGGGCCCGCCGGTTCGGCTGGGAGCACCGGACCGCGCCCGCCACCCGGCGGCAGGGCCGGCAGCTCGTCGGCCTGGGCGTCGCCGCGTCCACCTACCCCTGCTACGGCGGGCCCGGCTCCCAGGCGCTGGTCCGGTACGACGGCGACGGCCGGTACACGGTGCAGATCGGCGCGATCGACCTGGGCACCGGCACCTGGACGGCCCTCACCCAGATCGCCGCCGACGCGCTCGGCTGCCCGGTCGGGGACGTGCACCTGGCCATCGGCGACACGGAGTTCCCGGCCGCCACCGTCGCCGGCGGTTCCTCCGGCATCACCTCGTGGGGCTCCACGATCGTCTCCGCCGTCCGCGGCTTCCGCGACGCGCACGGCACCGACCCGCGGCCGGGTGCCGAGGCGCTCGGCGAGATGCCGGAGAACTACCCGGACAACGACAACTACGCCGTGCACTCCTTCGGCGCCCAGTTCACCGAGGTGCGGGTCGACGCCGACACCGGCGAGATCCGGGTGCCGCGCATGCTGGGCGTCTTCTCCGTCGGCCGGGTGATCAACCCGCGCACCGCGCGCTCCCAGTTCATCGGCGGCATGACCATGGGCCTGTCCATGGCGCTGCACGAGGTGGGCGTCCTGGACCACCACATCGGGCAGGTCGTCAACCACGACTTCGCCGAGTACCACATCGCCGCCAACGCCGACGTGGCCGACGTCGACGCCGTCTGGTTCGACGAGGAGGACCCGCACGCCAACCCGATGGGCTCGCGGGGCATCGGCGAGATCGGCATCGTCGGCGCGGCCGCCTCGGTCGTCAACGCGGTGCACAACGCGACGGGCATCCGGGTCCGCGAGCTGCCGGTCACGGCGGACAAGCTGCTGCGCTGACGGGAATACCCGCAGGTGGGCGCGGCGTTGCCGCCGTCGGGCTGAGAAGCTCATCCAGCGCAGACCAGGGAAGGCGGCACGGCGTGAGCGAGCAGCAGGAGCAGCACGGCACGGGAATCCGCGGCACGGCGCTCGGCACGGCACCGGTGCCGTTGTCCGTGCTCGACCTGGCCGGAGTCGGTGTCGGGCACGCCGCGCGGGACGCGCTGGAGGCCACCGTGGCGCTGGCCCGGCTGGCGGACGGCCGCGGCTTCCACCGGTTCTGGGTCGCCGAGCACCACTCGATGCCCGGCGTCGCCAGCTCCTCGCCGGCCGTCATCCTCTCCCACCTGGCCGCGCGCACCGAGCGGGTCCGGCTCGGCTCGGGCGGCGTCATGCTGCCCAACCACGCGCCGCTGGTGATCGCCGAGCAGTTCGGCACCCTGGAGGCGTTCGCGCCGGGCCGCGTCGACCTGGGCCTGGGCCGCGCCCCCGGCACCGACGGGGCGACGGCGGCCGCGCTGCGCCGCACCGCCCGGGCGCCGGAGGGCGCCGACGAGTTCCCGCAGCTGCTCGCCGAACTGATCCGGTTCCTGGACGACAGCTTCCCCGACGGCCACCGGTACGCCCGGATCCACGCCGTGCCGGGCCCGGTGCAGGGCGAGGGCGGTCGGCCGCCCGTCTGGCTGCTGGGTTCCTCCGGTTTCAGCGCGCAGCTGGCCGGCTCGCTCGGGCTGCCCTTCGCCTTCGCGCACCACTTCTCCGCCGCCAACACGGTGCCGGCGCTGGACCTGTACCGGGAGTCCTTCCGCCCGTCCGAGGTGCTGCAGCAGCCGTACGCGCTCATCGGCGTCGCGGCGCTGGCGGCCGAGGACGAGCGGGAGGCGCACCGGCAGGTGCTGGCGGGTGCGCTGTCGATGCTGCGGCTGCGCACCGGGCGCCCGGGCCTGACGCCCACCCCCGAGGAGGCGGAGTCCTACCCGTACAGCGCGGTGGAGCAGGACTTCGTCGACCAGCGGCTGGCCACCATCCACTACGGCACGCCCGACGCCGTGCGTGAGGAGCTGGACGCCCTGGTGAAGCGGACCGGGGCCGACGAGCTGATGCTCACGGCCAACGCGCACTCCCCGCAGGCCCGCGTCCGCAGCCTCGAACTGATCGCCGACACCTACGGCCTCCCCGCGTAGGGCGCGTCCTCTCCGTCACCTCACCGGCTGTCCCCGGCCGTCTCACCTGAACGGGCTAGTCAAAAGCGGCGTAGTCCGACAAAGAGGGTGAGTCTGGTCGGGACCGCTGTACCCAGCCGGTGAGGTCGACACGTGACGCGATCGCACATAGCCAGGGGGCTGGCCCGCCCCCGCCTGCGTCGCGTCGCCTCGCTGCTGACCTCCTTCACCGCGCTGCTGGCCACCGGCCTCGTCGCCGGACCGGCCACCGCGAGCATCGCCGGCGGCCCGTGCGCGCTGCCGCTCACCGACGCGCACCACTCCGAGGGCCTGGACACCTGGAACGCGGACTTCCCCCGGCCCGTCCACCGGCTGGACGCGCTCATGCTCTTCCTGTCCTTCCCGGACTGGAAACCCTTCGTGACCACGCGCGAGCTGTTCGCCGACCACTTCCCGGACACCCGGGACTTCTTCCGCCGCACCTCCTACGGCGCGTTCGACCTGCACGCCCACCCGCGGCTGCACTGGATCGAGATGCCCGCCCCGTCGACCGCCTACGGCATCCAGCGCGACTGGGACCCCGGGCTGCGGGCCGCCTACCTGCACGACGCGCTGGCCGCCGCCGACCCGCAGGTCGACTTCGGCGACTACGACATCGTCTACCTGGTCGCCGACCCGGACGCCCCCGGCGTCGACTCCGACGCCACCAAGGTCGTCAACTTCGACGAGCCGCTGCAACTGGACGGCACCGCGGTGCGCCGCATCGTGACCGTCTTCGAGCGGCACCCGCCGGACCGCCACGTCCTCGCCCACGAGACCGGGCACGTCTTCGACCTGCCGGACCTGTATCACCGGCCCGGCGACGGCCGCGGCGACTGGGACACCTACGTGGGCGACTGGGACCTCATGGGCAGCCAGTTCGGACTGGCGCCCGACCCCTTCGGCTGGGCCAAGTGGAAACTCGGCTGGCTGGGCCGCCGCAACGTCTCCTGCGTCCCGCTGAGCCCCGGCACCTCGCAGGTCCGGCTGCAGCCGCTCGGCGCGCCGCTGCGCGCGGACCGCCGCGACGTCCGGCTCGCGGTGCTGCGGACCGGGCCGTACGAGGCGCTGGTCATGGAGGCGCGCACCCGTGAGGGGTACGACTCCGGGGTGTGCTCGAGCGGGGTGCTGCTGTACCGGGTCCGCTCGGACGTGGCCTCCGGTGACGGGCCCGTCCGCGTCGTCGACGGGCACCCGCGCACCAGTGCGTGCCTGGCCCGCTCCGTCTATCCGCCGCTGGCCGACGCGCCGCTGGGCACGGGCGAGGACTGGCACACGACACTGCCGGACGGGACGGGACTGACCGTGCGGGTCGGCGACCGCACCGACCGCGGCGGCTGGCAGGTGCGCATCACCCGGAACCCGTCTTAGCGGCTCCGGGCCGGGAAAACCGAAGGGCCTCCGCGATGCGGAGGCCCTTCGACCGTCTGTGCGCCGCCAGGGACTCGAACCCCGGACCCGCTGATTAAGAGTCAGCTGCTCTAACCAACTGAGCTAGCGGCGCCTGCTGACCTGCGCAACTCTACCCGATGCCGACCGGTGCTCCGGACCGCCGCCCGGCGCACCCGGCGCACGGGCGTCGCGGCCGGGTACATCATTCGGACCGTCAACATGCGAGTGATGAAGACAGTTGCGAAACTGGCCGACATGTACCGATGTGCACCGCCGCGGA
>DASSBO010000470.1:0-3938 GCA_035698655.1 Streptomyces sp. | reverse complement strand
TCTGCCGCCGTCGGCGGGTTGCTCGGGACGGGCGGCCCGCGTCAGCTCGCGGAAGAAGTCGGGCGAGGCGACCCGCAGCCCGTCGTCCTCGAGGACCATGCCGCCGTCCGTCAGCCGGCGCAGCGCCACGGCCGTCTCCTTCGGCGAGGTGCCGGCCGCCTCTCGCACTTCCGCCACGGTGCGGGCGCCCAGCACCACGGCGGAGAGGACGCGAAGGCGGGCGGGTTCGGCGAGCAGGCCGATCACGGTCTCGGGGGTCGTCATGGCGGCACCTTAGGGGCGTGTCACCCGTAGGGACGACCCATTTCTGCGCCCACGGAGGGACGTGCACCGCCGCACTCCGCCGCTACCTTCTTCGGCGTGACAGTAATCCGGACCCAAAGCCTCACGATGCGGTACCCACGGGTGACCGCGTTGGACCGGTTGACCGTGGACATCACACCGGGCGTGACCGGTCTGGTGGGTGCCAACGGCGCCGGCAAATCGACCCTCATCAAGATCCTCCTCGGCCTGGCGCCCGCCACCGAGGGGGAGGCCGCCGTGCTCGGGCTGGACGTCTCCCGCGAGGGTGCCGCCATCCGCGAGCGCGTCGGCTACATGCCCGAGCACGACTGCCTGCCGCCCGACGTCTCGGCCACCGAGTTCGTCGTGCACATGGCCCGCATGTCGGGGCTGCCGCCCGCCGCCGCCCGCGAGCGGACGGCCGACACCCTGCGGCACGTCGGCCTGTACGAGGAGCGCTACCGCGCCATGGGCGGCTACTCCACCGGCATGAAGCAGCGCGTCAAGCTCGCCCAGGCCCTCGTCCACGACCCCAAGCTCGTCCTGCTGGACGAGCCGACCAACGGCCTCGACCCGGTCGGCCGCGACGACATGCTCGCCCTGATCCGCCGCGTCCACACCGACTTCGGCATCTCCGTGCTGGTCACCTCGCACCTGCTCGGCGAGCTGGAACGCACCTGCGACCACGTCGTCGTCATCGACGGCGGCAAGCTGCTGCGCTCCTCCGCGACCGCGGACTTCACCCAGCAGACGGCGCTGCTCGCCGTCGAGGTCACCGACACCGACGAACACCCCGACGGCACCGCCGCCCTGCACAAGGCCCTCGACGCCGCCGGACTCACCGTCCACAGCGGCGGCGGCACCGGCGAACAGGCCGCGCCCGGCGCCGGCCACCTGCTGTTCGTCGACGCCGCCGACGAAAGCGCGCACGACACCGTCTGCGACGCCGTCGCCCGGCTCGGCCTCGGCCTGGTCCGCATGGAAGCGCGCCGCCACCGCATCGCCGAGGTGTTCTCCGACCCGCAGCCGACGCAGACGGCCCGGCCGCAGCCGGCACAGACAGGAGGCCGCAGCGATGTCGCCTGAGACCCCCACCGCCGACGTCATCCACGACATCGGCTACCGCACCTACGACGGCCCCCGCCTTGGCCGCGCCTACGCCCGCCGCTCGCTGTTCGTGCAGTCCCTGCGCGGCGCGTACGGGCTCGGCCGCTCGGCGAAGTCGAAGGTGCTGCCGATGATCCTCTTCGGCGTCATGTGCGCGCCGTCGCTGATCATGGTCGCCGTCGCCGTGGCCACCAAGGCGAACGACCTGCCCGTCGGCTACACCGAGTACGCGCTGTTCCTGCAGCCCGTCATCGGCATCTTCGTCGCCGCGACCGCACCGCAGGCCGTCTCCCTCGACCTGCGCTTCCGTACCGTGCCGCTGTACTTCTCCCGGCCGATCGAACGCTCCGACTACGTCTCGGCGAAGTTCGCCGCGCTGACCGGCGCGCTGTTCGTGTTCACCGCCGCGCCCGTCGTCGTCCTCTACGTCGGGGCGCTGCTGGCGAAACTGGACTTCACCGACCAGACCACCGGCTTCCTGCAGGGCCTGGTCTTCAGCCTGCTGTTCGCCGCGCTGTACGCCGGCATCGGCCTGGTGCTCTCCGCCGCGACGCCGCGCCGCGGCTTCGGCATCGCCGCCGTCATCGCCGTGCTGACGATCCCGTACGTGCTGGTCAGCGCGCTGATCGGGATCGCCTACGCCCAGGGCGAGGCCGGCGTGACCGGCTGGATCGGCCTCGCCTCGCCCGGCACCCTCATGGACGGCATCCAGGCGAAATTCCTCGGCGGCACGCCCGGCATTCCCAGCGGCCACCTGCTCACCGGCGCCGAAGGCGCCGTCTACCTGCTGCTGCTGGCCGTGCTGATCGCCGGCACGTACGCACTGCTCCTCCGCCGCTACCGGAAGGTCGGCCTGTGACCACCCTGACCATCGACCACACGTCCCGCTGGTTCGGCAACGTCGTCGCCGTCAACGACGTCAGCATGACCGTCGCCCCCGGCGTCACCGGCCTGCTCGGCCCCAACGGCGCCGGCAAGTCCACGATCATCCACATGCTCGGCGGCTTCCTCGCCCCCTCCGCGGGCAGCGTCACCCTCGACGGCACGGCGATCTGGCGCAACGAGGCCGCCTACCGGCAGATCGGGCTCGTCCCCGAGCGCGAGGGCATGTACGACTTCCTCACCGGCGGCGAGTTCGTCGTCGCCAACGCCGAACTGCACGGCCTGGCGGACCCCGGCGCCGCCGCGCAGCGGGCCCTGGCCACGGTGGAGATGGAGTACGCGGCCGACCGGCGCATCGCCACCTACAGCAAGGGCATGCGGCAGCGCGTCAAGATGGCCTCCGCGCTCGTGCACGACCCGTCCGTGCTGCTGCTCGACGAGCCGTTCAACGGCATGGACCCGCGCCAGCGCATGCACCTGATGGACCTGCTGCGCGGCATGGGCGCCGACGGGCGGACCGTGCTGTTCTCCTCGCACATCCTGGAGGAGGTCGAGCAACTCGCCTCACACATCGAGGTGATCGTCGCCGGCCGGCACGCCGCCAGCGGCGACTTCCGCAAGATCCGCCGGCTGATGACCGACCGGCCGCACCGCTACCTGGTGCGCTCCAGCGACGACCGCGTACTGGCCGCCGCCCTCATCGCCGACGCCTCGACCGCCGGCATCGAACTCGACAGCAGCGAGCGGGCACTGCGCATCCAGGCCGTCGACTTCACCCGCTTCACCACCCTGCTGCCGCGCGTCGCCCGCGAGCACGGCATACGCCTCTACACGGTCTCGCCCTCGGACGAGTCCCTGGAGAGCGTCTTCTCCTACCTCGTCGCGGCCTGAAGGGAGCCCTGAGCGATGTCCGCTCCTGCGATGTACCACCCCACGGTCGCCCGGCTCACCTACCGGGCGCTGCTGGGCCGCCGCCGGGCGCTGCTGCTGTGCGCGCTGCCGCTGCTGCTCGTCGTCGTCGCCGCCGGCGTCCGCGCGCTGGTCGGCGCCGACGACCAGTTGACCTCCGACCTGCTCAGCGGTTTCGCCCTGGCCGCGATGGTCCCGCTGATCGGTGTGATCGTCGGCACCGGCGCGATCGGCCCGGAGATCGACGACGGGTCCGTCATCTACCTGCTGGCCAAGCCGCTGCAGCGCCCGACGATCGTGCTGACGAAGCTCTTCGTGGCCGTCGGCGTCACCGTGGCGTTCTCCGCGATCCCCACGCTGATCGCCGGGTTCGTGCTCAACGGCAACAGCCAGCAGTTGGCCGTCGCCTACGCCGCAGCGGCCGCCTGCGCGTCGGTCGCCTACAGCGCGGTGTTCCTGCTGCTGGCGGTCGTCAGCCGGCACGCCGTCGTCATCGGGCTCGTCTACGCCCTGGTGTGGGAGGCGCTCGTCGGCAACCTCATCCCGGGCGCCCGGGTGCTCTCCGTGCAGCAGTGGGCCCTAGCGGTCGCCGAGAAGATCGCCGGGCCCGGGCTGGTCACCTCGGAGGTCGGTATGACGACGGCCGTGGTGCTGCTCGTCGTCGTCACCGTCGGCGGCACCTGGTTCGCCGGGCGGAAGCTGCGCAGCCTCACGCCCACCGGCGAGGAGTAAGCCGCGTCTCCCCGGTCCGGCGGGCG
>DASSBO010000469.1:0-6583 GCA_035698655.1 Streptomyces sp. | reverse complement strand
GGCCGCCGGGCGCTGGGCGGCAACCGCTGGGAGGCCAACGGCCGGCCCGGACACCTGCGCGCGGCGTGCGAGGGCAGCCTGCGCCGGCTGCGACTGACCGAGATCCACCTCTACCAGCTGAACGCCGTGGACCCGGACGTCCCGCTCGAGGAGTCCCTCGGCGCCCTGGAGGAGCTGCGCAACCTCGGCATGATCCGGCACATCGGCCTGTGCAACGTCACGACGGAGCAGGTGCGGCAGGCCAGGGCCGTGACCCGCGTCTGCAGCGTGCAGAACCGCTACGACCTGCACACCCGGGAGCACGACGACGTGCTCGGACTCTGCGCGCGGGAGGGCATCGCCTTTCTGCCCTGGTTCCCGCCCGCACACGGCACGCCCGCCGCGGCCGGCTCACCGACGCCGAGGCGACCCGGCTCACCACCGGCTGACGGCCGCCGGTCGGCGGTTTCCGGTTCGCGCGCGCTTCCCGGCGGGCCGGCCACCGAGCCGGTAGCGTGGAAGTGCCGTCCTCGTCGGAGAGGAGACCGCTCGTGCACGCGACGCCGAGTGGCAAGCACTTCGGGGTCGTCGCCCGCCTCCGGCGGCAGATCGAGGCGCGCCTGCCCGGCGCCCTCACGGTCGCCGAGGGCTCGTCCGTCCGCGCCGCCGACTCGCCGGACGACCACGCGACACCCGACCTGATGGTCCTCCCGCGGGAGTGGGAGGAATCCGACGAGTGGCTGGCCGCCCCGGCCACCGTCGCACTCGTCGTCGAGGTGGTGCCGGCGCAGCCCCACTCCGAACTCACGGGCCGGATGCCGCACTGGTACGCCGCTGCCCGCATTCCGCTGTTCCTGCTGGTCGACCCGCGCAACGGCACCTGGGACCTGTTCTCCCGCCCCGGCGGGCCGCGGTACGCCTCCGAGACGCGCGGCCGCTTCGGCGACGCCGTGGACCTCCCGGCACCGTTCGCCTTCCCCCTCGACACGGCCCGCCTGCCGCGCTACGCGGACGAGGCCGTCACGGGGTGAGACCCAGGGCCTAGACTCCGGCACTACACAACAACAACGTTCGACGCAGCTGAGCAGAAGAAGAGGACAGGCGGACGTGCCGGACTACTTCCACGGCTACGCGGTCGTCGGCCTGGTCGCCGTGGTCGGAGTGCTCTTCGTCGCCGTGGCGTTCACGGCCGGGCGGCTGCTGCGGCCCGCCGTGCCCACCCCCGAGAAGCTCCTCACCTACGAGTGCGGCGTCGACCCCGTCGGCGAGGGCTGGGCACACACCCAGGTGCGCTACTACGTCTACGCCTTCCTCTACGTCGTCTTCGCCGTCGACTCCGTCTTCCTCTTCCCCTGGGCGACCGTCTTCGCCGCCCCCGGGTACGGGGGAGCGACCCTGGTGGAGATGTTCGTCTTCCTCGGCTTCCTGGCCGTGGGACTGCTGTACGCATGGAAGAAGGGCGTCCTGCAATGGACGTGAGGCACCCATGAGCCACCACACCACCGATCTGCCCGAGCCGCGCCGGCTGGGCGCGCTGGCCCGGCTGGCGCCCGAGCCGATGAAGGTCGTCCTCAACTGGGGACGCCGCTACAGCCTGTGGGTCTTCAACTTCGGCCTCGCCTGCTGCGCCATCGAGTTCATCGCCGCGTCCATGGCACGGCACGACTTCATCCGCCTCGGCGTCATCCCCTTCGCGCCCGGCCCGCGCCAGGCCGACCTGATGGTCGTCTCCGGCACGGTCACCGACAAGATGGCGCCCGCCGTGAAGCGGCTGTACGAGCAGATGCCGGAGCCGAAGTACGTCATCTCCTTCGGCGCCTGCTCCAACTGCGGCGGCCCGTACTGGGACTCGTACGCCGTGACGAAGGGCGTCGACCAGATCATTCCCGTCGACGTGTACGTGCCCGGCTGCCCGCCGCGGCCCGAGGCCCTGCTGCAGGGGATCCTGAAGCTGCAGGAGAAGATCGCGCGCGAGTCGCTCGGCGAGCGGTACGCGCGCGGCGGCGGCGCGGAGCGCCGGCCGTCCGCGGCGCAGCTGACGAGCGGCCTGACGCCGCCGCCTGCGGCGCCGGAGGCGCCGGGCTCGCCGGGGGAGGGCCCCCGATGACGGCCGTCGGCTGGCTGCCGGACGCGGCGGACGTGCTGTTCGGCGCCGGCGCCGAGGCAGAGGAGGCCTACGGCCTCCTCACCGTCGACGTGCCGGCGGAGAACTGGGTGCCCGCGCTGACGGCCGCCCGCGACGAGTTGGGCTGCACGTACTTCGACTGGCTGAGCGCCGTCGACGAGCCGGGCGTCGGGTTCCGGGTCTGCGCGCACCTCGTCGCGCTGCCGGCACAGTCGGCGGGCGTGCGGCGGCTGGTCGTGCGCACGACGGTGCCGCACGACGCGGCCACGCTGCCGACCGCGACCGGCGTCTACGCCGGCGCGGCATGGCACGAGCGCGAGACCCACGAGATGTTCGGCCTCGGCTTCACCGGCCACCCGGGCCTGGACCCGCTGCTGTTGCCCGACGGCTTCGAGGGGCATCCGCTGCGGAAGGACTTCGTGCTGGCGGCGCGGGTCGTCAAGGCGTGGCCGGGTGCCAAGGAGCCGGGGGAGTCCGGGCACGGTGGCGGTGGCAGGCGCCGCCAGATGCGGCCACCGGGCGTCCCGGACCCGAACGAGTGGGGCCCGCAGGCGGGCCGCACCCCGCCGCCCGAGGAACCCCCACGCCGCGCCCGCAGCGCAAGCGCCGGCTCGGCAAGCCAGCGCGCCGGAGGCGACGACACTGCCCCGCCGCCGGAGGCGGCCGCTCCGACCCGGCCCCGCCGGTCGAGGAGCGCCGGAGAGGGTTCGGCAAGCCAGCGCGCCGAGTCTCCTGCGGAGCCTCGCGCGGGCGGCCCGCGTCGCGCGCGGAGCGCGAGCGGCGGTTCGGCGAGTCAGCGCGCCCAGGGTGCGCCGGATTCGGGCGGCGAGTCCCCGGCGGCGGACAGCCGCCGGACGCGGAGCGCGAGCGGCGGCTCGGCGAGTCAGCGTGCCGAGGAGGCGGCGAGTGCTCGTGAGCCTGGTGCCGGTGGCACCGGGGCGCCGGCGGAGCGCCGCCCGGGCGGCCCGCGTCGCGCGCGGAGCGCGAGCGGCGGCTCGGCCAGTCAGCGCGCCGAAGGCGCGGCGGCGGAGGGGACCGGGCCCGAAGGGGCCGGCGGCAGCGAGGCCGGGCCTCGCAGCGCCGACGCCCCGTGGCATCATGCGCGTCCGGCGTTCGACGACGAGGAACGCGACAGCGACGGTGGCGACGACGAGAGGGGCGAGGCCTAGATGGACGCGCTCGACGTCGGCCTGCGCCTCCTCGCCGTGCTCCTCGTCTTCCTCGTCCTCCCCCTCGTCGTCGGCCAGGCCGAGCACAAGGTGATGGCCCACATGCAGGGCCGCGTCGGCCCCATGCACGCCGGCGGGTTCCACGGCTGGGCCCAGCTCGTCGCGGACGGCGTGAAGTTCGCGCAGAAGGAGGAGGTCGTCCCGGCGGGCGCCGACCGCCGCGTGTTCCAACTGGCGCCGGCCGTCGCCCTGATCCCGTACCTGATCGTGCTGATCGCGATCCCGTTCGCCCCGGGCGACGACGGCGTGGGCCAGGTCCTCGACGCGGGCGTGTTCTTCGTGCTCGCCGTGCTCGGCGTCGGCATCCTCGGGTCCCTGATGGGCGGCTGGGCCTCCGCCAACAAGTACAGCCTCCTCGGCGCCCTGCGCACCGCCGCGCAGCTCATGGCGTACGAGCTGCCGATGCTGCTGGCCGCCGCGTCCGTCGCGATGGCGGCGGGCACGCTGTCACTGCCGGGCATCCTGGCCGGCTTCGAGTGGTGGTGGGTGCCCTGGCAACTGGTCGGCGGCGTCGTGTTCTTCACCGCCGGGCTGGCCGAACTGCAGCGCCCGCCCTTCGACGCGCCCGTCGCCGACTCCGAGATCATCTTCGGCGCGTACACCGAGTACACCGGCCTGCGGTTCGCACTGTTCCTGCTCGCCGAGTACGCCGGCATCGTCGTGCTGTCCGGCCTGACCACCGTGCTGTTCCTCGGCGGCTGGCACGGCCCGGACGCCCTCGAACTGGGCTGGCTGTGGACGCTGCTGAAGACGGCCGTGCTCGCGTTCGTCGTCATCTGGCTGCGCGTGACCTACCCGCGGCTGCGTGAGGACCAGATCCAGCGCGTCGCGTGGACGGTGCTGGTGCCGCTCGCCCTGTTCCAGATCGCCCTCACCGGCGTCGTGAAGGTGGTGTTCCCGTAATGGCCGTGCCAGGATCCGGCCTCGCCAAGGGGCTCGCCGTCACCCTGCGGACGATGACCCGCCGCTCGGTGACCGCCCACTACCCGGACGCGCAGCCCGAACTGCCGCCGCGCAGCCGCGGCGTGATCGCGCTGTTCGAGGAGAACTGCACGGTGTGCATGCTGTGCGCCCGCGAGTGCCCCGACTGGTGCATCTACATCGACTCCCACAAGGAGACGGTGCCGCCCGCCGCCCCCGGCGGCCGCGAACGCAGCCGCAACGTGCTGGACCGGTTCGCGATCGACTACGCGCTGTGCATGTACTGCGGGATCTGCATCGACGTGTGCCCGTTCGACGCGCTGTTCTGGTCACCGGAGTTCGAGTACGCGGAGACCGACATCCACGAGCTGACCCACGAGAGGGACCGGCTGCGCGAGTGGATGTGGACGGTGCCCGAGCCGCCGCCGCTCGACCCGGCCGCCGAGGAGCCCAAGGAAGTCGCATCCGCTCGCCGGACGGCGGCCAAGCGCGCCGGCGACGCGGAGACCGGCCGCGCCCCCGAAGACGGCGGCACCGCATGAGCCGCGGCTTCCTCACCACCAGCGGCGTCGAGATCCTCTTCGTCCTCGCCGGCATCGTCACCCTGGCCGGGGCCGTCGCCACCGTCACCACCCGGCGGCTGGTGCACGCGGCCCTGTGGCTGGTCGTCGCCCTCGGCGGCATCGCCGTCGAATACCTGCTGCTCAGCGCCGAGTTCCTCGCCTGGGTGCAGGTGCTGATCTACGTCGGCTCCGTCGTCGTGCTGCTGCTGTTCGGCCTCATGCTGACCCGCGCACCCGTCGGCCCGCCCGCCGCACGCGACCACCCCGCCTTCGCCCGGCTGCGCGCCCAGGCCGCCGCGGAAGCCGACTCCGGCAACCGGTGGCCCGCACTCGCCGTCGCCGTGGCCACCGCCGCCACGCTGGTCACCGTCGTCGTGGACGCCTTCCGCGCCACCTGGATCGACCTCGGCGGCCACACCGTGCAGGGCTCGACCGCCGTCACCGGAGCGGCCCTCTTCCGCAACTGGGTGCTGCCGTTCGAGGCGCTGTCCGTGCTGCTGCTCGCCGCACTCGTCGGCGCGATCGTCCTCTCCTCCCGCAGGCGCGCCCGCACCGCCGAGGAGCAGCACTGATGCATCTCGCCTACCCCGCCGTGCTCTCCGCCCTGCTGTTCTGCACCGGCCTGTACGGCGTCCTCGCCCGCCGCAACGCGATCCTCGTGCTCATGGCCGTCGAGTTGATGCTCAACGCCGTCAACCTCAACCTGGTCGCCTTCGACGTGTGGCTCCGCGACACCCTGCACGCCGGTCAGGCACTCACCCTCTTCACCATCGCCATCGCCGCCGCCGAGATCGGCATCGGCCTCGCCATCGTGCTGCTCGTCCACCGCCACCGCGGCACCGCCGCCCTCGACCGCCTCCGCGACCTGGCCGAACACGACGACACCCGCGAGGCGGACGCCCGGAGGACCACCGCGTGACCACCACGACCCTCGCCGTCCTCGTCCCCCTCCTGCCCTTCCTGGGCGCCGCAGCCCTTCTCCTCCTCGCCCCGCGCATCCCCGGCCTGACCAGACCGCTCGCCCTGCTGCCCACCCTCGCCGCGACCGCGCTCGCCGTCCTCGTCGCCGCCCGCCAGGGCGGCGGCGCGCCGCTGACGGCCGCCACCGAGCTCACCCCCACCGGCGACCCCGGGCTGCACATCGACCTGGCCCTGCAACTCGACGGCTTCGCCGTCCTCGTCGCCGTCCTGGTCGGCGTCGTCGCCTCCTGCGTCCAGCTCTACTCCACCGGCTACCTGCGCGACGACCCCCGCTACCCCTCCTACGCCGCCCTCGTCTCGCTGTTCACCGCCGCGATGCTGCTCGTCGTCTACAGCGACGACCTGATCGTGCTGCTCGTCGGCTGGGAGGTCATGGGCATCTGCTCCGCCTTCCTCGTCGGCCACTACTGGGAGACCGACGCCGCCCGCTCCGCCTCCGTCAAGGCCTTCCTGGTCACCAAGCTCGGCGACGTGCCCTTCCTGCTCGGCATCCTGCTGCTGGCCACCGACGCCGGCACCTTCCGCATCAGCACCATCGTCATCCGCCTCACCTCCTCGATCTCCGACTGGCACCTGGCCCACCCCACCCTGGTCGCCCTACTCCTCCTCGCCGGAGTCGCCGGCAAGTCCGCCCAGTTCCCCCTGCACACCTGGCTGCCCGACGCCATGGCCGGCCCCACCCCCGTCTCGGCACTCATCCACGCCGCCACCATGGTCGCCGCCGGCGTCTACGTCGTGGCCCGGCTGCTGCCCGTCTTCGCCGCCTCCGCCGCCGCACTCGTCGT
>DASSBO010000468.1:0-3965 GCA_035698655.1 Streptomyces sp. | reverse complement strand
GGCCTCGCCTGCGTCGGCGTGGCTGTGGGCTTCGGCGCGGATGACCTCGGCGAGGCACATGGCGCCGCCGTCGGTGCGGGCGGCGTCGCGGCACCAGCCGTCGCGCAGGATCCGGGCGCGGGCCCGGCGCAGCAGCGCGGCGACCGGCGTGTCCCCGCCGGCAGGTGCGGTCTCGACGGGCAGGTGCGGCACGTCCACCTCGGGGAGGTGGGCGGTGTTCACCGCGTGGGCGAGCGCCGCGTGCTCCAGGCGGACCGTCATGGCGGCGTCGGCCGCGGCGAGACGGGCCTCGAAGTCCAAGGCGGCGTGGCTGCGGGTCGCCTGTTGGGCGAGGGTGGCGTTCACCGGGCCACCGCCTGCAGCACGCGGGCCAGCGGGCGGGTGCCGGCCGGGCCCCACGACGGGTGGACGAGCGCGACCTGCCGGGCGCCGGTCAGGGCCTTGAGTGCGTCGCGGTTGACGCCCGCCCACTGCCGCCGGATGTGGCGGCCCGGCAGCGGCTCGCCGAACGCCGTGAAGGGCTTGCCGTCGACGGTGGTGACGATCTCCCACGGCGGGCGCCGGGTGCCGTCGAGCACCAGCAGGCCCTCGCGGGCGGCGGCCTGCTTGATGCGGCGCAGCAGGTCGGGGTCGCCGATGTAGCCCTGCGCGGCGGCGCGCTGCCGCCAAGTGGCCCGGGCGGCCTCTTCGACGCAACCGGGCTGGCTGTCGGTGGTGAGGTAGCCGGCGCGGTTGGCGGCGGCGAGCGGTGCGAGGAGTTCGGTGGTCTCTTCGTCGGGGCCGCAGCCGGCCTGGTAGCCGGGCCGGGAGGCGAGCTGGCCGGTGAGCCAGCGGGCCGTCAGCTCGCCCAGGTCGGTCAGGGTGCGGGCGGCGGACCAGGCGCGGCGCGAGGTGGTGTCCATCAGCGCACCAGCTCCAGCAGCTTCTTCTGGTTGCCCTTGGCGGCCTTGACCTTGCGGCGTGCGGTGGCCTTGCCGTGGCGGTTCGCCAGGGCCTGCTCGACCTGCTGCTCGAGTTCGAGGATCTCGCGGGCGTCGAGGCGACGGTTGGTGTTCTTGCCGAGCGGGCCGGGCACCTGCGGGGCGGGCTCGTGCATGGCGCGGTAGCCGGCCGGACGGCTGGTGTAGACGGGGCCTTCGTTGAGGACGAGCCACTCCACGGAGTGCGAGCCGATCATGGCGCCGCCGATCAGGGGGTGGTCGCCGGTGACCGTGTAGCGCTGCAGCAGCTGTGGGTCCTCCCACGGGGCCATCGACTTCTCGATGTCGACGAGCACCCACAGCTCGTCGCCCTTGCGGCAGTGCTTGGCGGCCTTCTTCGCGTCGCGCTTGCTGCGCTGGTAGGTGGTCATCGGGTACTCCTTCAGGGTGGGCGCCCAACGGCGCATTTGTGGATCTTTCGGGCATTGCGGTACGTCGCGAGGTACGGCAGCGGATGGATAAGTGCAGGTGAGAGGTCTGTCAGAGGTACGTCACCGGCTGGCCGGGGGCCACGGGTCTGACGGGTGCTGTCGGACCTGCGTCAGACCTGTGACCTGCGGCGATACACCGTGTGTCGTACCTGTGTCGGACCTCATCGGGCGGTTTCGCGGGCCTCGGTGATGTCCGAGAGGTGGTAGCCGGTGGACCGCTCCCCTCCGTCCGGGGAGGGGACACGCTTCGGTTCGAGGCTGGCGCCGGCCGCGGCGATCTCGTCCTTGATGAGCTTCCCGACGCGGGTGGTCCAGGCCCGGTCGTTCTCGCCGTCGCGGCGGCCGTACTTGTCCGGGTCGTGGGCGGCGAACGCGGTCAGGACTTCGGCGTTGGTGATGCTGCCGCGGCCGGTGGCCTTGGCGAGGATCTCCAGCCGCTCGAGCACGGTGATGCGGACGATGCGGCCGTTGCCGCGCTCACCGCCGGCGGCCGAGGACACGCCGGTCTGGGCGACGAGCTGGGCCTCGATCGGGTCGTGCCACTGGCCGGGCAGGCGGCCGGCCGCGCGGCGCAGTTCGACGGCCTCGGCGGCCACGGTCCGCTTCTCCCCCGGCGTGACGAGGAAGGAGCGGGCGTCGACGACACCGGTCTCCGGGGTGGTCATCCAGTGCCGGCCGGGCTGGGTCAACGGGATCTCGGACGCGTTGTAGCCCTGCCCGGTCATGCCGTCGCCGAGGATGTTGTTGGACGCGGAGCCGGACTCGGTGTTCATCGCGGCCCGGCCGACGTGGTTCTGCCGCAGCCGACCGCGCACCACGTCGACCTCGGGGACCTGGGTGAGGTCGACCAGCAGCACGCCCAGGGCGGCGCCGACCGCGGCGATCTGCGACAGGTTCTCGGTGATCTCGTCGGCGTACTCGCTGGTGCCCCTGGGGGTGTAGGTGGCGAGTTCGTCGATGACGATGACCTCCCGGCCGCCGAGAAGCCGCATCAGCTCCTCGTACTGCTCGTCTTCGACCTTCTCGAAGCCGTGCTCGTCGAGGATGTCGGACCGCCGGTCGAGGTCGGCCATGACGGCGCGCAGGAACATCGCGAGCCGCTCCGGGTTCCGCTTGACGAACGTGGCCATGAGCGGCGCGAACGGGTTGTGCTCCGCCGTGCCCTTGCCGTCGAACAGCCGCACGTTGACCCACGGGTCCTTCACGACGGCGATGAGCAGGTTGGCCAGCAGGCCGCCCTTGCCGCGGCGGGTGGCGCCGCCGACGAGGAGGGAGGTGTCGCGCACCCGCAGGACGATGGTGTTGCCGCGCTTCCCGAACGAGATCGGCAGCCCGTCGCGCCAGGTGTCGAGCGCACCGCGGTGCTGCAGCAGCGGCGAGGGCCGCACCACGTCGAACGGGTCCTGGTGGGACACCCACACGGTCAGCCGCGATTCGCTGCTTCCGGCGCCACGGTCGACGGTCAGGTCCATCCAGTCGCCGTGCACGCCGAGCGCGGACGCGATCTGAGCCTGCCGGCCGACGGCGACGGAGGCGGGGATACCGGACGGCAGGTCAACGGAGTAGGCGATGCCGGGGCCCTCGGTGTGGGGGATGCCAACACCGCGGATCTCTTCGGCCCGCTTCTCGGGGACGGCGCCGCCTTCGACGAGGACGCGCCGCATGGTCTCCTCGCCGAGCTGCGAGACGCGGCGGGGCGCCTGCGGGGCGGCGACGGCGGGCTGTTCGGGCCGGCCGTGCCAGGCGCCGACGGCCAGGGCCGAGAGGCCGAGGAGTATGTCGACCCAGGTACCGCCGACGACGAGGGCGGTTCCGGCGCTGCCGCTGCCGACGGCACCCCAGATGCCGGTGCGGATCCAGTGGCCCTTCTTGTGGGCGCGGTACTCCGCCCGGTACTGGTCGATGAGGTCCTTGGCGGCCTGCTCACCGGCGGGGCGCCCACCGGCGTCCCGCAGCTGCTGCTTGGCGGTGCGGATGATCTGCGGGTAGTGGTCGCGGTGCGCGCGGACCCAGCGGGCGACCAGACGGCCGTAGCCGCGGGGGGTGCGCGCCACGTAGTGCGGGGTGTGGGTGGCGTGGTGGCCGGCCCAGTCGACGCTGTTGGCCCACGCGTAGGCGAGGTGCTGCATGAGCTGGTCGCCGGACTGGGTCCAGGCGGGGCGGGGCCGACGCTGGACGACGAGCCCGCCCTGGTGCTCCACAACGGTGCCCTCGACGGGGGCGGGCTCGTTGTCCTTGACGAGGCTGAGCGTCGGCTCCTCGGCCTCGCCGGTCTGGGCGACGGTGTCGATGCTCACTGGTTCTCTCCCTGCTTCTCGTCGCGCACCGCGTCGCGCAGACGGACCGCGTATTCGCTGCGGCAGCCGACCGCTTCGCGCACGTTGCGGGCGGACAGCCGGTCGACTCCACCGAGGGCTTCGGCGAGCTTCTTCACGGCCTCGATGTCGGCCTTCTTGAGGGGCTTCACAGGGCTCGTGCCGGACGTTGAGCGACCCGGGCGCTTCCCTTTACCCCCAAGGGCTGCGCGGCTCTGAGAGCCGCCGCCGCGCGGACC
>DASSBO010000467.1:0-2154 GCA_035698655.1 Streptomyces sp. | reverse complement strand
GTGAATAAGCGTCGCGACGGCCGGTTACTCGACGCATCGCCGGGTGAGCGGGACAGGCTCCGGCCCACCCATCGTCTTCGTCCAAGGAGGAATTGAAGATGACTGCGCCGACTACCGGCATCGAACAGCATCCCGACCTCGTCGAGATGCGGGCGCGGTACGAGAAGGCCGCGTCGAGCCCGACCGGGCAGATCGTGGAGGGGCTGACCTTCCTCACCGGTCTCTACGTGGCGGTCTCGCCGTGGGTCGTGGGGTTCAACGACTCGACGACGCTGACCGCGAGCAACCTCATCGTCGGCCTGGCGCTCGCGCTGCTGGCCGTCGGGTTCGGGTCCGCGTACGAGCGGACACACCGGCTGGCCTGGACGGCACCACTGCTGGCCGCGTGGGTCGTGATCTCGCAGTGGGTCGTCGTCGGCGCGCCCACCTCGGCGGGGGTGATCGTGAGCAACGTGATCACCGGTGGTGTGGGCGTGCTGTGCGGGCTGGGTGTGATGGGCCTGGCCGCCAAGGGCAAGCGCAACGCCCACTGACCCCACCGACCCACTGACCTGACCGAACAACCGGAACAGGCCGGCCCGCGTCGTTGGACCCGTCTCCAGCGGCGCGGGCCATTGGTGTGAAAACTCTGTGACGTGGTGGCCATTACCACACTGATGGAGTAGTTTCGCAGATACCGTTGCTAACGGTTTGGGCACGCTTCCCTCGGGAAGGCAGCCCGTTGAGTGCTTCGGACACGTAGGCACACTCCGCAGGAGCTCCGCGGTTTCCCCCCCGGCTCCAGCCGTCGAGGGAAACGTGTCTCTCCTGCGGTACTGCTCGACCCCCGCCGTGCAGAAGGAGAGAGCGCACCATGGCACCCGCAACAGCCACCGCCGCAACCACCACTGCCGCTACCAGCACCCCCCGACGCACTCGCCACCCCCACGACGACGCCCCCGACACCACCGCCGACTTCGCCCGCATCGCGGAACTTCCCGACGGGCCCGAGCGGGACGCCCTGCGGGACGCCGTCGTGCGGGCGTGGATGCCGATGGCCCGTCGGCTGGCCGGGCGCTTCCGCAACCGCGGTGAGAGCGTCGAGGACCTGCGGCAGGTCGCCGCGGTCGGTCTGGTCAAGGCCGTCGACCGGTACGAGCCGTCCCGCGGCTCGTTCGAGAGCTACGCGGTGCCCACCATCGTCGGTGAGATCAAGCGGCACTTCCGCGACTACACGTGGGACATGCACGTCCCGCGCCGCGTCCAGGACATCCGCAACCGGGTCCGCACCAGCTACCGGGAGCTGACCCTCGGTCTGGACGACCGCTCCCCGACCGTCGCGCAGCTGGCCGAGCACACCGGCCTCCCCGAGGAGGACGTGCTGGCCGGCCTGGAGGCCCTGCAGAGCTACCGCTCGCTGTCCCTGGACGCCGAGCTGACGACCAGCAGCCAGAGTGAGGGCTACTCGCTGATGGACACCCTCGGCCAGGGCGAGCCGGGCTACGACGACGTCGTGGACCGGGAGGCCGTCAAGCCGCTGCTCCAGGCGCTGCCGGAGCGGGACAAGCGCGTGCTGTACCTGCGGTTCTTCTGCGACATGACGCAGAAGAAGATCGGCGAGCAGCTCGGCATCTCGCAGATGCACGTCTCCCGCATCCTCAGCGGCACCTGCGACCGGCTGCGCCGCCAGGTGGCGCTGGACCCGCGGGCTCACCAGCACGACCGCCCGCTGACGGCCGCCTGAGCCGCGGGCCCGGTCTCGCCCCCGGCCCGGACGCGTCACGCGTCCGGGTCGATGAGGGCGAGTCCGATCTCCGGACGGTAGGTCTTGGCCAGTTCGGCCGGACTGCTGCGCACCACCACCTCCAGCGTCGGCCACACCTCTCCCGAGAGGAGGTGGCCGCCGCGGGTGGTGCCGTCCGGCAGGCCGAGGACGGCGTGCAGGTGCGGCACCGGCCCGTCCTCGCCCGCGGCGACGTCGCCGAGGACGGACAGCACCTCGCACTGCGTGTCGACCGGGATGTGCCGGTAGTCCTTCGCCTCGCGGTCGAACCACCCGACCACTGCGGTGCGGAACGCGCCGACGGCCGTGACCTGGGCGGCTCTCAGGTCACGGGCGCGGGCGAAGGCGGTGAGCTCGCCGACGGCGTTCTCGCCGGGTGCGAGCACCAGCAC
>DASSBO010000466.1:0-8790 GCA_035698655.1 Streptomyces sp. | reverse complement strand
GGTACGCGCGCTGCCCCTGGTCCACAAGGCGATTCCGGACGCGGCGCTGCTGCTCGTCGGCGGTGGACCGCACCGGCCCACCGTGCAACGGCTGGCCCGGGAGCTCGACGTGGCCGACCACGTCGTGCTGACCGGCTCGGTGCCGTGGGCCGACCTGCCCGCGCACTACGCGGCGGGCGACGTCTTCGCGATGCCGTGCCGCACCCGCAACCGCGGCCTGGACGTGGAGGGCCTGGGCATCGTCTACCTGGAGGCGTCCGCCACCGGGCTGCCGGTCGTCGCCGGCGACTCCGGCGGCGCGCCCGACGCCGTGCTGCACGGCGAGACCGGCTGGGTCGTCCGCGGCGGCACGCCCGAGGAGGCCGCCGACCGGATCGTCACCCTGCTGCGGGACCCCGGCCTGCGCCGGCGCATGGGGGAACGCGGCCGTGCCTGGATCGAACAGACCTGGCGCCGCGACCTGCTGGCCCGCCGGCTGGAGGACCTGCTGTAGCAGGGCGCCGATGCCGGCTCAGCCGTCGAGGCCCCGCTCGATGGCGTAACGCACCAGCTCGACCCGGTTGTGCAGCTGCAGCTTGCCCAGCGTGTTCTGCACGTGGTTCTGCACCGTGCGGTGCGAGATGACCAGCCGCTGGGCGATCTGCTTGTAGCTCAGGCCCTTGGCCACCAGCCGCAGCACCTCCGTCTCCCGCTCCGTCAGGTGCGGGACGTCGGCGCCGCCGCCGGCCGCGGTGGACGCCGGCTCGGTGGCCAGGCGCCGGTACTCGCCCAGCACCAGGCCGGCCAGCCCGGGCGTGAACACCGGGTCGCCCGCGGCGGTGCGCCGCACGGCGTCCAGCAGCTCCCCGGCGCCGGCCGACTTCACCAGGTAGCCCGTCGCGCCCGACTTCACCGCCTCCAGCACGTCGGCGTGCTCACCGCTCGCGGAGAGCACCAGCACCCGGGTCCCCGCGCCGTCCGCACCGTCGGTCCGCGCCCCGGCCACCTGCCGGCACACCTCGACGCCGGGCAGCCGCGGCAGGTTCAGGTCCAGCACCAGCACGTCGGGCACGGTGGCGCGCGCCCGGCGGACCGCCTGCTCGCCGTCGCCCGCCGTCGCGACGACCTCGCAGCCGGCGTCGGTCAGGTCCCGCGCGACCGCGTCCCGCCACATCGGGTGATCGTCGACGACCATCACCCGCAGCGGCCGTTCCTTCTCCACGATCCGGTGTCCCTCCTCGGCCATCGGCTATCGGCTTCCTCTCGGCACCCGCAGCTCCACCTCGGTGCCCTGCCCGGGCACCGAGACCAACTGCGCGGCCCCGCCCAGTTCCTGCAGCCGTCCACGGATGGACAGCGCCACCCCCATGCGGCCCTCCTCTTCGGCCCGCGCCAGCCGGCCCTCGGCGATGCCCGGCCCGTCGTCCCGCACGGTGACCAGCACGGCGTCCGGCTCGTCCTCCAGCAGGATCCACGCGTGGGCCCCCTCGCCCGCGTGCCGGCGCACGTTGTCCAGCGCCGCGCCCACGGCAGCCGCCAGCTCCCGGGACGTGGCGCCGGGCAGCCACACGGGCGTCCCCGGCCCGGAGAACGTCACCCGGGCCCCGGCCAGCGCGGCCAGCACCGCCGCCAGGTCCTCCTTCGCCGGGGCCGCCGACGCACCGGGCACCGCCGCGGGGGCGGCCTGCCCGGGCAGCGGCACGGCGGCGCCGGCGACCAGGGAACGCAGCGCCGCCTCCTGCTCGCCGGCCAGCCGGCCGAGCTCCGCCGCCTCGCCGCCGACCGCGGCACCGCGCCGCTGCACCATCGCCAGCACCTGCAGCACCCCGTCGTGGATGTCCCGGGCCAGCCGCTCCCGCTCCCGGGTGGCCGCGTCGATCCGCAGTGCCCTGGCCAGGGTCCGCTCGCTGGCCCGGGCCACCTCGACCACGTAGCCGATGCCGATGCTCGCCAGGCACACCAGCAGCACGTTGTGCACCGTCTCGTACGCCGGGCTGCCTCGCTCCACCAGGTCCGCCGCGCCCACGATCGCCGAGGCGGCTGCGCCCCACCGCCAGCCGCCCTTGATGGCGAAGCCCAGCACGGCGCCCGCCGTCCAGATCGACGGCAGCGTGTGCACGCCGTCCTCGATCCGGGCCGCCGTCTCCACCCACCGGGTCAGCAGCACGCCGACGAGCGCCACGGTCAGGTCGCCGGCGAGGAAGACCCACGTGCACCGCAGGGCGGACAGCGTCTTGCGGGCCGTCGCCACGGTCCACACCGTCAGCACCGCCATGTAGCACGTCGCGCCCAGCGGGTGCGCGTAGTCCTCCCGCGCGAGGGCGTACAGGGCGAGCACATACACCAGGGTGAGGAACCGGTAGCCCGTCAGGGCGCGCCACAGCGGCTGCTCGACCGACATCCCCGTCATTGTGCGCCCCCCGTCCGGCCGGTCAGCCCGGGTTCTTCGGGCCGTGCCCGTCCGCCGACTCCTCGCGGGCCTGCCGCTCCGCCTCGCGCGCGGCCTTCTCCGCCTCCTCGATCTGCCGCTTGGCCGCCGTGGCGTATATGTCCACGTACTCCTGGCCCGACAGCTTCATGATCTCGTACATGACCTCGTCGGTCACCGAACGCTGGATGAACCGGTCGTTGTCCATGCCCTGGTAGCGGCTGAAGTCCAGCGGCCTGCCGATCCGGATGCCCGGCCGCATCAGCTTCGGCACGACCTGGCCCGGCGGCTGGATCTTCTCCGTGTCGATCATCGCCACCGGGAGCACCGGTGCCCCGGACCGCAGCGCGACACGGGAGAGCCCGCCGGGCTTGCCGCGGTACAGCCTGCCGTCGGGCGAGCGGGTCCCCTCCGGGTAGATGCCGAACAGTTCGCCGCGGGAGAGCACCTCCAGACCGCTGCGGATCGCCGCCTCGCCCGCGCCGCGGGCGCCGGAGCGGTCCACCGGAAGCTGGCCCACGCCCTTGAAGAACGCCGCCGTCAGCTTGCCCTTCACCCCCGGGGAGGTGAAGTACTCGGCCTTCGCGATGAAGGTGACCTTGCGGTGCAGCACGGACGGCAGGAAGAACGAGTCGGAGAAGGAGAGGTGATTGCTCGCCAGAATGGCCGGCCCCTCGTCCGGCACGTTCTCCAGCCCCTCGACCCAGGGACGGAAGACGAGCTTGAGCGAGTTGCCGACCGACATCTTCATCACGCCGTAGAACAACCGAGACCTCCTGCTGCGACGGAGGAGAGCCTATCCCGACCGGCGCGTCCCGTGTCCGGTGGAGCTACCCGACGGTGCCCGCGCGACGTAGGCTGGCAGGACCGCCGGACACCACTTCGTCACGGAACGGAGACCACCGTGCCGCTCATGCCCGGAGCCGAACCCTTCCACCAGGACGGCTCGTCCGTGGGCGTCCTGCTCTGCCACGGCTTCACCGGCTCCCCGCAGTCGCTGCGCCCCTGGGCGGCGCACCTGGCCGACCGCGGGCACACCGTCTCGCTCCCGCTGCTGCCCGGCCACGGCACCCGCTGGCAGGACCTGCAGGTCACCGGCTGGGAGGACTGGTACGCCACGGTCGACCGCGAGTTGCGCGTCCTGCGGGAGCGCTGCGACCGGGTGGTGGTGTGCGGCCTGTCGATGGGCGGCGCGCTCGCCCTGCGGCTGGCCGCCCGGCACGGCGACGCGGTCAGCGGCGTCGCCGTCGTCAACCCGGCGGTCACCTTCCCGCGCCTCCAGGGCTACGTGCTGCCCGTCCTGCGCCACCTGCTGCCCAGCACCAAGGGACTGACCGACGACATCGCCAAACAGGGGACGCACGAACTCGGCTACCCGCGCGTCCCGCTGCACGCCGCCGACTCCCTGGTCCGGCTCTTCCACCGGGTGCGCGCCGAACTGCCGCAGGTCACCCAGCCGCTGCTGCTCATGCACAGCCGCACCGACCACGTGGTGCCGCCGAGCGACTCGGCGTACGTCCTGGCCCGCGTCTCCTCGCAGGACGTGACGGAGACCGTGCTGGAGAACAGCTACCACGTCGCGACCCTCGACCACGACGCGGAACGGATCTTCGCCGACACCGACGCGTTCGTCACCCGTCTCACCTCGGACGAGGCCGCCCATGGCAGAGCGTGACGCCGAGCCCGACCCCGGCCGGGGCGAGGACGGGGAACGGGACCCGCTGCTGCCGCCGGACGAAGAGGCGGCCTGGGCACAGATCGTCGCCGGCTACGACGACGAACCGCAGGCGGAGGAACCCGCCCCGGCGGTGCGCAGCTACACGGTCTACGCGGCCGGCACCGGGCCGCGCGACTGGCAGGCGCCCGACGACGAGGACGAGGAGCACTTCGTCCCGCCCGAGCCGCCGCCGCTGCCGGAGAGCGACACCACCACCAAGTTCGGCTGGGTCGGGGCGCTCGGCGGTCCGCTGCTGCTGCTCGCCGCGATCCTCTTCCGGATCGACCTCACCTGGTGGCTGCTGACCCTCGGCGTCGGCGGCTTCATCGGCGGCTGCCTCACCCTGGCGACCCGGCTGCGCCCCGGCGACGAGGACGACTACGACGAGCCGGGCGGCGGCGCCGTCGTCTGACCCGACCCCCGTGTGGCGACCCAACCAAGAAACGAAGCCGGTGCGCACTCTGCCCACATCGGGCAATGCGCCGCGTCCCGCCCCGCGCGACCATGGCGGGGCACCACCGACCGCACGAGAGGGGGATGCGACGTGCTGACCCTGCTGTTCGTCTTCAGCGCCGTCACGCTGCTCACCGGCTGGCTGGTCTCGGTCGAGCTGCGCCGGGACCGGGCACGGCACTAGCCGCCGGGCGGTCAGTCGCCGGCGGGAACGTGCAGCGCGGCCAGGACCGGCAGATGATCCGTGGCCGCGCGCAGATCGCCCCGTGAGACGCCGGGCAGTCCGTCCGGCACACCGCAGCCCAGCACCCGCACGCCCGGCGAGGCGAGCACCGCGTCGATCCGCTGGTGCGGTCCGGCCGCGGACGAGGTGAACTCGCCGCCCCACGGCCGTGCCGCCCAGCCGTCCTGCAGCGTGTCCGTCAGCAGGCGGAAGGCCCGCCCGCCGGGCCGCTCGTTGAGGTCGCCCGCGGCCACCGTGTGCGGGGCGCTCAGAGCCGCGAGCCGGTCGAGCAACGCCCGGGCCTGCTGCCGCCGTTCGGCCGCCTGCAGACTGAGGTGGCAGCTGACCACCCCGAGCCGGGCCGACTGCCCGAAGCGCAGCACGGCCGTGGCGAAGCCGCGCCGGTGCAGGCCCGGCGTGCGGGGGAGCAGCACGTCCTCGGTGCGTTCCACGAACGGCCGCAGCGAGGCGAGGATCATCGGCCCGGTCGCCGTCGCGCCGCCGGTGACGTAGTACAGGCCGGTGTCCTTCGCCAGCCGCGCTGCGTGCTTGCGCCAGCGGAAGAACCGCGGCGCCTCCTGGATGCACACCACGTCGGGGGCGCAGGCCCGGATCACCCGGACCAGCGCCTCCCGGTCGTCCCGCAGGGAACGGATGTTGTAGCTCAGCAGCCGCACCACGGCGGAGCCGTCCGCCTCGGTCCGCGAGCCGGGAAGATCCTCGAGCGTCATGGACGAAGGCTACGACAGCCCGCCGCGCGGCCCGCCGAACCGGGCCTAACCCTGCCGGGCCAGGTCCGCGGCGCCCACCAGCCCGGCCTTGCCGCCGAGTTGGGCGGCCAGCACCTGTGCGTGCGGGCGCCACTTGCCGCCCACCAGCCAGCGGCGGAACGACTTGCGGATCGGGTCGAGCACCAGGTCGCCCTCGTCCGAGACGCCGCCGCCGACGATGAAGGCGGACGGGTCGAACAGCGAGGCCAGGTCGGCCAGGCCGGCGCCGGCCCAGCGGGCCAGCTCACGGAAGGCGTCGATGGCGACCGGGTCCCCGGCGCGCGCGGCCTGGCTGACGTGCCGGCCCTCGATGCCGTTCGGGGTGCCGTCGCCCAGACCGAGGAGCGTCTCGGCGTTCTCCGGCGTGGCCGCCGCACGCTGCCGCGCGTAGCGCACCAGGGCACGCCCGGAGGCGTACTGCTCCCAGCAGCCCTGGCTGCCGCAGCCGCACAGCAGCCCGTCCGGCACCACCCGGATGTGGCCGAACTCGGCGGCGACGCCGAACCGGCCGCGGTGTAGCCGGCCGCCGATCACGATGCCGCCGCCCAGGCCGGTGCCCAGCGTGATGCACACGACGTCGTCGTGGCCCTGGCCGGCGCCGAAGCGGTACTCGCCCCAGGCGGCCGCGTTCGCGTCGTTCTCGACCACGACGGGCAGCCCGACCCGCTGCTCGACCTTGTCCTTGAGCGCCTCGTGCCGCCAGGCGATGTTGGGGGCGAACAGCACCGTGGCCCGCTTGTCGTCGACGTACCCGGCGGCGCCGATGCCGACGGCCTCGACGGGGTGCCGGCCGCTGACCGTGCGGACGGCGTCCGCGATGGCGTCGACGACGCCTTCCGCGGTGGGCGGGGTCGGCACCTTGCACGTCTCGCGGATCGTGCCCTCTTCGTCGACCACGCCGGCCGCGATCTTCGTGCCGCCGATGTCGACGCCGATGGTGAGTCCCATGTGTCCCTCAGTTATCGTCTCGATCCCCGCCGTGCACGACCTTACCGGAGGGCCACGCCGCGGCCCCGGGGCGCGGGGCTCAGCCCAAGTCGGTGTGTTCGTCCCCGGGTTCCGGCCGCGGGGGCCGCGGCGGGCGGAGCGCGGAGCGGTAGGCGGCCAGCAGTTCACCTCCGGCGGCGGTCAGGTGGTCCAGCACGTCCGGGTGGCGTTCGAGGGCGGGCTGCACCACCGCGCGGGCCTGCGCGATGAGCTGCTCCGCCGCGCCTCGCGCGGCCGTCTCGCCGGCCGGACCGCCCAGCGGCCGGCCCAGCGCGCCCGCCGTGCGCACCACGGCGTCGGCCAGTCTGCGCAGCTCCGCACCGGCGTCGAGGGGCGGTGGCCCGTACCTGGACTCGTGACGCTCCCGCTCGGCGGCGAGGTCCTCCTCGCAGGCGGCGGCCCAGGCGTCGGGTTCGGCGGCATCGCTCATGGCGGGCTCCGTAAGGCGGCGGCTTTGTTCTCGACGTTACCCGACGGCGCCGCCGCCCGGAGCCCCCGCGGAGCGGGACTCGACGCGGCGCTTGAGGCCGTCCAGGGCGCGGTCGATGATGACCTTCTCCGCCTTGCGCTTGATCATCCCCAGCATCGGGATCTTCACGTCGACGGTGAGCCGGTAGGTCACCTTGGTCCGAGCGCCGCCGGCCAGCGGGGCCAGCGAGTAGACGCCGTCCAGGGACCGCAGCATCTGGGAGCGCACCAGCGACCAGCGGACCTCTCGGTTGCCGTCCCACTCGTAGGCCAGCGTGTGCTCGTCCTTGATCGCTCCGGCGTCCAGCACCAGCCGGACCTTGTCGGCCCGCCCGTGCGGGCCGGTGCCGAGCACCTCGGCCTCCTTCACCTCACCCGTCCAGTCCGGGTAGCGGGCGAAGTCGGCGATCACCCCCATCACCTCGGCGGGTGCCGCCTCGATCGTGATGCTCGAGCTGGTGTTCTCCACCATCGCCGTGGCTCCTCCACTCACCCCGCTGTCCCGTCTGCCGGGGAAGGTTACCGCGAGCCGTGCGGCCGTCCGCCGCCGCTACCACTCCAGGCGCCAGGGGGTGCCCGTCGCGTTGAAGTGCCCGACGTTGACGCACTCGGTGACGCCGATCCGCATCCGGCGGGCCAGCGGCTGGTGCACGTGCCCGAAGAGGTGATAGCGCGGCCGCAGCGAACGGACCGCCTCCAGCAGTGCGGTGCTGCCCCGCTCGAAGCGGCGCGCGACCGTGTCATAGCACAGGTCGGGCACCTCCGGCGGGATGTGGGAACACAGCACGTCGACCTCGCCCAGGGCGGCGATCTTCGCGGCGTAGGTCTCCTCGTCGACCTCGTAGGGCGTGCGCATCGGGCTGGGCAGGCCGCCGCCGACGAAGCCGAAGCGCAGCCCGCCGATGTCGGCCGTCTCGCCGTCCAGCACCGTGGTGCCCGCCTGGGCGTACTCGGGCCACAGGGGCGGCACGTCGACGTTGCCGTAGGTCGCGTACGTCGGGGTGGGGAACGCCGCGAACAGCTCGGCGTACTGCCGGCGTACCGCCTCCTCGGTGGCCGTGCGCCGGTCCAGCCCCTCCCACAGCCGGGCGGAGAGGGCACGTGCCTCCTCGAACCGGCGTGCCGTGCGCAGCTCGACGATCCGGTCCGCGTTCTCCACCCCGAACAGGTCGGGGAAGATGCCGCGTGCGTGGTCGGCGTAGTCGAGGAACAGCACCAGGTCGCCCAGGCACACCAGGGCGTCCGCGCCGTCACCGGCCCGGGCCAGATCGCGGCTGTTCCCGTGTACGTCGCTCACCACATGGACTCGCATGGCGCCACCCTAGATCGGCTACCCTGCGCCCAGGGGCGGTCCGGTTTGTGACGCACGGAACATCTTGCCGGTCGCCTCTGTACCCGGACACTTACCAGTGGGTAACGTCCGGGTCGTTCATGTCTCAAGAAGCGGCTACGGCGTGCTCACCTCGCCCGGTGCCGACGAGGAGCAGCAGTCTTGCGTGAGTTCAGCCTTCCGGCTCTGTACGAGGTCCCCGCGGACGGGAATCTGACCGATCTCATCCGCCGCAACGCGGACCGGCATCCGGAAGTGCCCGTGATCGCGCGCAAGCGGAACGGCGCGTGGGAGGACGTCACCGCCGCCGCGTTCCTCGTGGAGGTCCGTGCCGCCGCCAAGGGGCTGATCGCCGCCGGTGTGCAGCCGGGTGACCGGGTGGGCCTGATGTCGCGCACCCGCTGGGAGTGGACCCTCCTCGACTTCGCGATCTGG
>DASSBO010000465.1:0-5028 GCA_035698655.1 Streptomyces sp. | reverse complement strand
CGCCAGCGCCTGGAGATCGGCACCCGCATCCGCGACGCCCGCGAGTGGGCCAACCTCACCCAAGAGGGCCTCGCCGGCCGGTGCGGCTGGGAGCGCCGCGCCATCGTCCGCCTCGAGCTGGGTATCACCGACCCGCCGATCAGCCGGCTCCTGCACATCGCGCACGCCCTCGGCATCCCGCCCGCGCAGCTGCTCCCCGACCGGCAGGCGCACGAGTAGGGCCCCGGACCATCCGCAACGGGGGAACGGACGGGCCGGGGCCGGTCTCCGCGGGGTCAGCGCACCGCGTAGGTGTACGCGACGACGGCCACCGCGGTGGCGATGATCGCGGCCAGGGCGATGGCCCACGCCGGGATGCCGAGGATCACGAAGTCGCTCTCGCCGCAGTCGCTGCTGCCGCACTCGCCGCAGGGGCGCTGTCCGGTCATCGTCTTGCCACCTTCCACACGAGGGCCAGCCCGGCCAGAACAAGGGCCGGGACCGGCGCCACGACCATACAGCCGCTTGATGATCCGTTGGCGTTGTGCGCCCCGGGCCCCGGCTTCTTGTGCCCGCCCCGCGCGGCCCGGTCCTGGTACTCGCTGTACTCGCTCACAGGGGTCTCCTGTCATCGAAGGGGTGGAGCCCGCCCTGCCCGCGGGTGATCGGGACCGCGCGGGCAGAGCGGGAGCTTTCAGTACGGGGTGGAGTAGAGGATCAGCGCGACCATGAGCCCGCCGGCGATGAGGACGTAGGCCGCGGTCGCGGCCCACTGCCTCACCGGACGCTCCGCAGGTGCCGAGGGGGCGGAGCGTCCAGGACGGCGATGTCACGCTTGAGCCAGTCGGGGGCGAACGTCGAGCGGGCGAGGATGCGGGCGCAGGGCAGGCACGCGCGGCGGGACCAGCCAGGGCCGGACCCGCCGTCGACGAGCGCAACCGTGACGCGCTCCTCGGCGTGCTCGCCGCAGCGTGAGCAGGTGCCGGCTGGCGCGATGAGCCGCTCCCGCGCGGTCACTCGGTGCCCTGTTCGGCGAGGAGCGCGGCAAGCTGGTCGCGGAGCAGCTCGGCTTCGGCGGGCGACATGGTGAGGTCGGTGTCGCCGATGTGCCGGCCGTTGCGCAGCGCCCACAGGGGGAGGGCGATGTGCCCGTCGTCGGTGCGGTATGGGGGCAGGCCGGGGATGCGGTCGACGCGTAGCCCTTTGGCGACGGCGGTTCGGGTGGGTCTGGTGGTGGGCACGGCAACGCTCCCCGGTCGTGAGTGATCGTCTACTCACTGACCGTAGGAGCGTTGTGACGGGGCGGCAGGTACGGTCTGTACCCCCTCGATTACAGGTACATCCAGTACCCGTTAAATGATCATGCGGTGACGCCCATCTTCGCCTTCAACCAGCGAAGATCAGCCCGCGTCACCCCGGTCTCCGGGAGCTCCCGCAGCTGCCCGTGCGCGAACAGGTTGAACCGGGCGGTCTCCGGGCTGGTCTCGAACGCGCGCTTCAGCAGCGTCACCACCGCGACCGTCTCGCCCTGCAGCGCGTAGGCGCGGGCCTGCTCGATCTGGTGGAAGCTGCGGCGGGTCGCCGACGGCATGCCCGCCACGTCGACCGCGTCCGCCGCATCCACCGCGCGGCCGGGGGCGACCAGGTCGTTGTTCATGGTGATGGCGTAGGCGTCGACCATGCCCCGACCGAAGATCAGCCACGGGTGGCTGTAGCTGTCGCCCAGGCGGCGCGCGGCGTCGTCCGCCCGGTCCCAGAACCTTTCCGCGTCCCCGCGCCGGCCGACCTTCGCGTAGGAGAGGGCGGCGGCCAGGTGCAGGAGCCCCCAGCGGGCGAGGTCGTCCGGTGCCCGGTCGGGGAGCAGCAGGTCGGCGGCCTTCATCGCCAGGTCGACGCGGGCTTCGTGCCGCTCCCCGGCGTCGCGGAACACGTGGTTCATGTACCAGGCGCTGGCTGCCATCGCGCGCGGGGAGTCGGCGTCTTGTGCGGCGGCCATGGCGCGGTCGCCGGTGAGCATCACCAGCTCCGGGGCGGGCTGGAAGCTGAGGTAGAGCTGGGCGAGGTGGTAGGTCTCGGCCAGGGCGACGAGGGCGCGGCGGCGGTCGTCTCCGGTGTGGGCGCGGGCGGCGTGCTGGCAGTCGGCGAGCAGGTCCGGGAGGAGCACGGCGACCTGTGTGCGGTGCTGCCCGATGCCGTGCCACACCTGCCAGGCGTGCTGCACGCGGCGGGCGAGGTCGGCGGCGGGCTCGGGTTCTTCGTCCATCCCGGACAGCCGGTACGAGGTGAGGGCGGCGCGCACTGCCGGGAGGGCGTCGTGGGCGGTGCGGGTAGCGGTGGCGGCCGTCACGCGGTCGTCTCCTGTCAGGTCGGCCAGATCGTGCACGCCGAGGACGTCGGCCAGGCGCAGCAGGAGCGGCAGGCGCGGCGGGCGGAGTCGGCCGTTCTCGATGGCCTTGACCCACTCGGAGGAGCGTCCGACGAGGCCGCCGAGGGTCTGCCGGGTTTGGCCGGCGTGTTCGCGGGCGGCGCGGACTCGTTGTCCGAACGTGGCGGGTGCGGTGTCAGGGTGCTGGGGCATACTGGACTCCGTTCCTTGCTTCGTCTCTTGGAACGGTACGCCCCGGTCCGGCGCCTGGGTAAGCGGTCGGCCCCTGCCTCACTCGGTGGGGGCCGTCGGCATGTTCAGGTGAATGCGTCCTCGAGGACTGTGGCGACCGTGTCGTCCCATCCGGTGGGCAGGGGGCCGCGTGGGGGTGCGGTGCCGAAGTAGCCGCAGATCCACTCCGCGGGCAGCTTCGCGTCGAACGCGGCGCGGATCGCGCAGTGGCGCAGGTCGGGGGCGCCGGCGTCGACCCCGGCCTGGCGGCAGGTGGCGCGGGCGAGCTGCACCAGCGGGACGGCGGTCAGGTGGGGGAGCAGCGGCCCGGTCATCGCTTTGCGGTCAGCCGCAACGTGATCAAGGGCGGCGGTGCAGACGCGGCCGACCGGCACCCGGCGCCCGGCGACCCGCAGCAGCAGCCCGTCCCAGCGCGCTGCGCATACTTCCCGGGGCCGTAGTCCGGCGAGGAGCAGCAGCCCGACAGGGGCCCGCGCACGCCCGTCCCTCGCCGCCGTCTGCCACACGATCCGCGCATCGTCGATCGGTAGCGCGGCACGGTTCCTCGTCATGCCCGGGACGGTAGCCGCCGGGTCGGACACCCGGGCCCGAATACTGGATGTGTAGCGCGCTTGACATCCCCCCGTCGTGAGAGCACAGTATGTGTAGCGCGCTACACAAGGTGGCGTCGGGAGGGAGCACCATGAACATCACCGCCGAGCAGCTTCGGGACCTCTGGCACGACGGTGGCCGCATCGACCGCGGCGACGACCACGCCCCCATCACCCAGGACGACCTGTCCGCGCTCATCGACGCCGTCGACACCGACGACCAGGGCAACCCCCTCGACACCGAGTGGGAGATCCTCGCCGACCAGCTCAACAGCAACGAGCCCGGCGAGCCCACCAGCGGGCAGCAGCACCACCTGCTCGCGGCTGTCGAGGACGCCGCCGCCGCGACCCGTGACGCCGCGAAGGACCGGACTGAGGACCGGGACGAGCGGATCCGCTCGGCCATCGCCGCCGGGGTCCCCGTCATCACCATCGCCAAGCGCGCGGGTCTGTCCCGCGCCCGCGTCTACCAGATCCGCGACGGCCGCCGCTGAGACGACGAGCGCCCCCGCCCGGCCATGTAGGCCAGGCGGGGGCGTTGCTCTGGGAGGAGAGCCACCAGCGGCACCCACGATATGGCCGCGCTGCGGTCACGGGTAGAGACGACGGGCAGGATCCACCACCAGCGCCAGCCCCAGCAGCCCGGCACCATCCGACGGAGACTGCGACGGATCAGCCGGCTCATCCGGGTCGCAGGTGTAGCGGGGCGCCTGCGGGTCGAAGTCGGCGGCGCGCCGGCAGGTGTACGAGGTGCCCTGGTAGGTGAACGTCCACGACGTGGGCGGCTGGCCGTCCTTCCCGTCGCGGCCGTCCGTGCCGTCCTTCCCATCCGTGCCGTCCTGGCCGGGCGGCCCCGGCGGGCCGGTGACCGTAGCCCCCGGCGGGCCCGACGGGCCGGGCGGCCCCGGCGACGGGGTGATCGTCGGCGCCGGACTTCCGGGCTCCCCCTGCTCGCCCTTCGGCCCGCGCGGCCCCTGCGGCCCCGGAATCGGCACCGGCACCTCCGCCCGCGCCGGGAGATCCTCCACCGCCTTCGCCGGATCCGGAGCGGACGGCGTCGCACCATCCGACGTGATCTGCGCCCGCAACCTGCGCACATCCGTCGCCAGCGTCGACACCGCGGTGCCGCGCAGGTCCGCCTCCTCAGCGAGTTGCGCGGCCCGGTCCGACGCGCGGTCCACCCGGGCCCACACCAGCACCACCGCCCCCGCCAACGCCACCAGCACACACACCAGCAGCAGCGGCCGCCACCGGCGGGCCAGAGCGCGTTCTGCACGGGTCACGACGGGTCGCCTCCGAGGTCCATCACGATGCGACGCAGCCGGGCCACCTCAGCCTCGGCACGGGCCGCCTGGTCCGTCTTACGGGCCAGTTCTTCCTGCAGGTTGTCGGTCAACGTCGAGTAGCCCGTCAGCGCCATCCCCGACTGGTTCACGCGGTTCTCACCACGTTTCCCGAAGAAGGCCAGCAGGCCGCCCACGACGCTGCCGACACCCACCAGCAGCCCGCCCAGAGCAGCCCAGTCCATCAGCCCCTCCAGGGCGCGCGCAGTCGTACATGGTGCAGGCCAGTCAGGTGTGCCGACCGCTGGGCTTCACGGTCTCGGTCAGGCCGGGCCCGTGCGTGCCCCCGGAGGTGGCCACGGCCGTCAGCAGGGCGAGGAGCGCGGCGAGCCCGCCAACGGACAGACACTGTGCCCAGTCGACGTCCAGGACCCCCAACCCGTCCCCGGAGAGCAGCCCCAGCTCGGTCTGTGCGAAGGTGCGGACGATCCGCTCCCCGGTGGCGGTCCAGAACGCGCCGCTGGTCATGCCGGCCATCACGCCTCCCCGTTGGTGTCGA
>DASSBO010000464.1:0-8494 GCA_035698655.1 Streptomyces sp. | reverse complement strand
GTGTAGTCGGCGTCGCCGGGGCTGCGCAGCCGCAGCCCGACGGTCTCCCCCGCGGCGCCGGGACCGTCGCGCATGAGCGCCTGCGGCAGGACCCAGCCGACGCCGGGCTGTTCGCCGGGGCGGTAGGCGGCCTCCGCGGTGTCGGCGATGCCGATGACGCGCAGGGTGCGGGTCTCGCCGGAGGGAGCGGGGACGGTCACCCGGTCGCCGGGCCGGGCCCACAGCGCCTCGGCCAGTGAGCTCTCCAGCACGACGCCGTCGGGGTCGTCGCGGTCGAGCCAGTGTCCGCTCACGAGCAGCGGCCGGGCCACGGCGGGCGGCCGTTCGACTGCCGCGCGCAGTTCGACGGCGGCGCGGACGCCGCGCAGCTCGCCGGTGGTGCGGACGGTGGGGTAGGGGCCGGAGACGGCGGTGACGCCGTCGAGCCGGGCGAGTTGCGCCAGGTCGGCCTGCGCGCGGGAATGGATCCACACGTGGGCGCCGCGGGTCTGGGTGAAGACCCGCTCCCAGGGGTTGGTGGAGTAGCTGAACAGGGCGGCGGCCAGCAGCAGGGAGGCGATGACGCCGGCGGTGGCGAGCACGCTGAACAGGGCCTGGCCGCGGTTGGCGCGCAGGTCGGCCTGGGCCCAGCGCAGCGTGGCGCGGACCGTGGTGCCGTGCGTCATGGGGCGCTGCACCCCGGGTTGCGGGGCCGCGGTGGCGGGGCGGGTGGCCGTGGGGTCGTCGGCAGGGCCGGTGCGCGGTGGGCGGGTCTGCGGCATGCCGGGTTCACTCGCCCGATCCGGCCGGGTCCAGGTCGAGGACGCCGGAGACGCCGCGCAGCGGGCGGGGTCGCTTGCCGGCGTCCAGGTCGGCGTCGTCGACGATGCGGCCGTCGAAGAAGCTGATGACGCGGTCCGCCGCGGCGGCCATCCGGGCGTCGTGGGTGACCATCAGGATGGTCTGGCCGCGGGAGTGGAAGTCGGCGAGAACGCGCAGCACCTCGCGGGTGCCGCGGCTGTCGAGGCTGCCGGCGGGCTCGTCGGCGAGCAGCAGGCCGGGCCGGTTGACCAGCGCGCGGGCGAGGGCGACGCGCTGCTGTTCGCCGCCGGAGAGTTCGCCGGGCATGGACTGTTCCTTGCCGGTGAGGCCGAGGGCGTCCAGGAGTTCCTCGCGGCCCGTGCGGGCGGTGCGGGAGGAGGCGCCGGCCAGCAGGGCGGGCAGTTCGATGTTGTCGGCGACGGTCAGGTTGGAGACGAGGTTGAAGAACTGGAAGACGATGCCGATGCCGCTGCGGCGCAGCATGGCCCAGCGGGCCTCGCTGTAGTCGTCGGTGCGTGTGCCGTCGATCCATATGCTGCCGCCGTCGGCGCGCTGGAGGCCGCCGAGCAGGTGCAGGAGGGTGGACTTGCCGGCGCCGGAGGGCCCGGTGACGGCGACGAACTCGCCGCGGGCGACCTCCAGGTCGACGCCGCGCACGGCGTGGACGGGCGCGGACTCGCCGTGGTGGGTCTTGGTCAGCCCCTCGGCGCGGATGACGGTGGGCGGCGCGTCGCTCATTCCAGCTCCTCCTGGCAGCGCTCCAGCCAGTCCAGGTCGGCCTGGAGGTGCAGCATCGCGCCCTCGATGAGCAGTTGCGCGATGCGGTTCTCCCGGTCCTCGGCGGCGATGAGTCCGGACAGGTCGCGCATCGAGTTGAGGTACTGGCGCCGCTGCTTGTTGATGAGGGTGATCTGGTCGGCCATCCCCGTCTTGACGGCCACCGCGAGCTTCATGAAGAACTCGTCCCGCACGCGGGGTTCCTCGGTGGTGTCCTCGAACCACTCGTGCACGGTCTGCCGCCCGGCGTCGGTGAGGCGGTAGATGCGCTTGTTGGGACGGTTCACCTGCTCGACGTCCTCGCCCGCGATCAGCCCGGCCTTCTCCAGCCGGCCGAGAGTGACGTAGATCTGGCCGATGTTGGGCTGAGGGTACGCGGACCCCAGCAGCTTCTCAAGGTCTCCCTTGAGCTCGTAGCCGTGGGCGGGGCCGCGTGCGAGGAGAGCCAGGAGCGGCAGACGCAAGCGCGCTCTCCTCCCTGGTGGTTCATCGGCTGTCGACGGGTGGGCGACAGTGGTGTGGACCACTGCATCACTGTGTCGCGCAGCGGTCTACCGTCTAGTATCGCCCATGCCTAACGGGTATATAAGAGCCAGGATGGGCGGGGCAAGGACGCGTCCGACGTTGTCAGGGAGGCGCCGATGCGGTGGACTCGGGCCGCCGGCCGGGGCTTTCTGATAGCCGTCGTGCTGTTCGCCGGTTATGCCGGTTTCGGTACGCAGCAGGGCACCGCCGCCGGCCGCGGGCCGCTCACGCTGGCCACCGCGGGGGACCTGACGGACTACCTCGGCCCGCTGCTGGCGGACTGGAACCGCACACACCCGTCGGAGAAGGTCACGCTCGTCGAACTGCCGGACTCCGCCGACGAGACCCGGTCGCAGATGATCACGGACCTGCGCTCGAACAACAGCCGGTTCGACATCCTGAACATCGACGTCACCTGGACCTCGGAGTTCGCCGCCTCCGGCTGGATCACACCGCTGCCGCGCTCGCGCTTCCCGCTGGAGACGTTCCTGCCGCCGGTGGTCGACACCGCGACCTTCGACGGGCGGCTGTACGCCGTGCCCTACGTGACCAACGCGGGCCTGCTGTACTACCGCAAGGACATCCTGGACAAGGAGGGCGTCGAGCCGCCGCGCACCTGGGAGGAACTGGCGCACCAGGCGCGCACCATCGCGCCGAAGTACGGACTCGAGGGCTACGCGGGCCAGTTCCTGCCCTACGAGGGGCTGACGGCGAACGTGACGGAGGCGATCCTGTCGGCCGGCGGCTCCTACCTGGGCGACGAGGGCTCCAAGGTCACGGTGGGCCCGGCCGTGCGCAAGGGGCTGGCCTTTCTGGCCCGCGGGGTGCGCGAGGGATGGATCCCGCGGGAGGCGCTGGACTTCAAGGAGGAGGAGTCCCGGCAGGCGTTCGAGGACGGGAAGCTGCTGTTCCTGCGCAACTGGCCCTACGTCTACGCGCTGGCGAACGGCGCGGACTCGAAGGTCGCGGGGAAGTTCGGCGCCGTCCCGCTGCCCGGCCCGGACGGTCCCGGCACCAGCGTGCTGGGCGGCTCGAACCTGGCGGTGAGCACCCGCTCGACGCACCGGAAGTCGGCGGCCGACCTGATCACGTATCTGACCAGCGAGCCGGTGCAGCGCCGGGTGCTGACCGAGGGCGCGTTGCCGCCGGTTCGTGCAGACCTCTATACCGACCCGCAGTTGGTGCGGGACCATCCCTATCTGAAGACGCTGCGGCAGGCGGTCCTCAGCGCCGAACCACGCCCCAAGAGCCCGCGGTACGACCAGGTGAGCCTGGTCGTGCAGGCCGTCGCGGAGGATGTGATGGCCCAGCGCGAAACCCCTGCTCAGGGCGTGGCCCGGATGCGCCGGGAACTGAAGGCCATCGCCTGCCGGGACTGACGGCGTGGCGGCCGAGCCCTGCCCGCTGCCTACCTGTTATGTAACGAAGCGGGTATCAACCCGGTCTCCATATCGGGGCAATCCCCGCGCTCGTTTGCGCGTTCGTTGACACCACCTGCGCGGCAGTACATAACATGCATGCACCTTCCGGCCGGGCAGTGCTCCAAGCGCGCAGGGCCGTCTACCGTGCACTTCCAACGAACAGGTCAGCGAACGATGTTGACAGCCCCGGCCGGCAACGGCCTCGTGACGCACGCCAGGGACAGCTGGTGGCGGGACGCAGTCATCTACCAGGTGTACGTCAGGAGCTTCCTGGACAGCACCGGGGACGGGATCGGCGACCTCGCCGGTGTCCGGACGGGTCTTCCCTATCTGAAGAAACTGGGCGTCGACGGCATCTGGCTCAGCCCCTTCTACCCCTCGCCGCAGCACGACCACGGCTACGACGTCGCCGACTACTGCGACGTGGACCCGGTCTACGGCGACCTGGCCGAGTTCGACCACGTGGTGACCGACGCCCGCCGGCTGGGCCTGAAGGTCGTCCTCGACATCGTCCCCAACCACTGCTCCAGCGCACACCCCTGGTTCGCCGCCGCGCTCGCGGACGGCCCGGGCAGCGCGGCGCGTGCCCGGTTCCACTTCGCCGAGGGCCGCGGCCCCGGCGGCGACGAGCCGCCCAACAACTGGCGCGCGATGTTCGGCGGTCCGGCCTGGAGCCGGGTGACCGAACCGGACGGCACGCCGGGCCAGTGGTACCTGCACCTGTTCACCCCGGAACAGCCCGACCTGAACTGGCGCGACCCGGACGTCGCGGAGTCCTTCGACCAGGTGCTGCGCTTCTGGCTCGACCGCGGCATCGACGGCTTCCGCATCGACGTCGCCGCCGGCCTGTTCAAGCACCCCGACCTGCCCGACTCCCCCGACCCGGGCATCGACGAGCGCACCCGCGACTCGGTCAACCCGCTCGCCTGGAACCAGCCCGAGGTGCACGACGTGTGGCGCCGCTGGCGGTCCGTGTGCGAGGAGTACACCGCGCACGACGGGCGGGACCGGCTGCTGGTCGGCGAGGTGTCCGTGCCCACCGCCGCCGAACACGCCCGCTACATCCGGCCCGACGAACTCCACCAGGCCTTCTTCTTCGACCTGCTCAGCGCCCCCTGGCGCGCGGACGCCTTCCACAAGTCCATCACCGACGCCATGGGCGACATCGCGGACACCTCCTCCACCGCGACCTGGGTGCTCAACAACCACGACCAGGTGCGGTCGGTGACCCGCTACAACGGCGAAGGCGGCGTGGACGGCAGCGGCCTGGGCTCCACCCGGGCCCGCGCCGCCGCGCTGCTGATGCTCGCCCTGCCCGGCGCCGCCTACGTCTACCAGGGCGAGGAACTCGGCCTGCCCGAGGTCCTCGACCTGCCCGACGAGATCCTCACCGACCCCATCTTCCGCCGCACCGGAAGCCGCAGCCGGGTGCGCGACGGCTGCCGCGTCCCGCTGCCCTGGTCCGGACACGCCTCCCCGTTCGGCTTCACCGCCTCCGCCGAGGGCGCCCAGCCGTGGCTGCCGCAGCCCGACTGGTTCGCCGAACACGCCACGGACCGGGCCGTCTCGGACCCGCAGTCCTTCTGGCACCTCTACCGCGAGGCGCTCCAGCTGCGCCGCAGCCTGCCCCAGCTGGGCGGCGGGACGCTGCGCTGGCTCGAGTCGCCGCCCGACGTCCTCGCCTTCGTCCGCGGCAACGGCCTGGTCTGTGCCGTCAACTTCGGCACCACGCAGGCCCCCGCCCCCGTTCCCGGCGCGCCGCTGCTGGCCAGCGGCCCGTGTCCGCCGTCGGTGCTTCCCGGCTCCACCGCCGCCTGGTGGATCAGCGACTGCACCGCCTGACCACACCGACGCTCACTCCTCCCTGGAAGGGTCAACAGATGCGACACCTCACCACGAGCCCCGGCAAGGGGCGCAGAAGCCGCGCGACACGGGTGACGGCCGCGGCCGTCGCCGTCCTCGCGCTGTCCTTCACCGCCGCCTGCGGCGGCGGTGACGACACCGGCTCCAAGGGCTCCGACGACGCCGGCACGGACGTCAAGGCCACCGTCGACCTGCCCGACCTGAAGGGCAAGACGGTCAAGGTCGCCGCCGTGTGGACGGGCTCGGAGCAGAAGCACTTCCAGAAGGTCCTCGACGAGTTCGAGAAGCGCACCGGCGCCACCGTGGAGTTCGTCCCCACCGGCGACAACGTGGCCACCTTCCTCGGCACGAAGATCGAGGGCGGCTCGCCGCCGGACGTCGCGATGCTGCCGCAGGTCGGCGTGCTCCACCAGTTCGCCGAGAAGGGCTGGCTCAAGCCGCTGGGCGACAAGACCATGGAGCAGCTGGACAAGAACTACTCCAAGGGCTGGAAGGACCTGGGCGCCTACAAGGACAAGCAGTACGGCGTCTACGTCAAGGCCGCCAACAAGTCGCTGATCTGGTACAACAACACCGCCTTCCAGAACGCCGGCGTCAAGGAGCCGAAGACCTGGAAGGAGTTCCTCTCCACCGCCGAGACGATCTCCGCCTCCGGCGTGCCGCCGGTGTCCGTCGGCGGCGGCGACGGCTGGACCCTCACCGACTGGTTCGAGAACATCTACCTCTCCCAGGCCGGCCCGGAGAAGTACGACAAGCTCGCCGCGCACGAGATCAAGTGGACCGACCCGTCGGTGAAGAAGGCCCTCACCACCGTGGGCCAGCTCTTCGGCAACGACAACCTGCTGGCCGGCGGCCGCGAGGGCGCCCTGCAGACGGCGTTCCCCGACTCCGTGACCACGGTCTTCTCCGACGTGCAGGCGCCCAAGGCCGCCATGGTCTACGAAGGTGACTTCGTCGCCGTCAACATCGCCGACACGGACGCGAAGATCGGCACGGACGCGAAGGTCTTCCCCTTCCCCGCCGTGGGCGGCGGCAAGTCCCCGGTGGTGACCGGCGGCGACGTGGCCGTGGCACTGCAGGACAACAAGGCCGCGCAGGCCATGATGACCTACCTGGCGTCCACCGATGCGGCCGGCGTGTGGGCCAAGCAGGGCGGCTACATCTCCCCCAACAAGGAGCTGGACCTCAAGGTCTACCCCAGCGACACCCAGCGCACCATCGCCAAGGCGCTCATCGACGCCGGTGACGACTTCCGGTTCGACATGTCCGACCAGGCCCCGGCCGCCTTCGGCGGCACCAAGGGCGCGGGCGAGTGGAAGGCCCTGCAGGACTTCCTGAAGAACCCCAAGGACGTCGAGGGCGCGCAGAAGGCGCTCGAGAAGGCCGCCGCGAAGGCGTTCGACAACTAAGGAACCGGAGGCAAGGACCGTCATGTCGCACGCAACCGCGAGCGGCGAGGGCACCACGGTCTCCACAGCAGACGGCGGCCCGGCCGACAACGGCCGGCCGGGCCGCCGACCGGGGGAGGGCGCATCGAAGGTCTCGGTGATGCGCGCCCGCCCCTGGGTGGCCTTCAGCTTCCTGCTGCCGGCCCTGCTGCTGCTGGGCGCCCTCGTCGTCTACCCGATCGTCTACTCGCTCTACCGCAGCTTCTTCGACGCCTCCGGCTCCGGCTTCGTCGGACTGGGCAACTACGTCGAGGTCTTCACCGACGACCGCATCTTCACCGCGGTCAAGAACAACCTCATCTGGGTGCTCGTCGCCCCGGCCGTCGCCACGGCACTCGGGCTGATCTTCGCGGTCCTCACCGAACGGATCCGCTGGGGCACCGCGTTCAAGCTCGTCATCTTCATGCCGATGGCCATCTCGATGCTGGCCGCCGGCATCATCTTCCGGCTGGTGTACCAGGCGGACCCCGACCGCGGCGTCGCCAACGCCGTGGTGACCACCGTCCACGACACGTTCACCGAGTCCTCCAAGTGGCCCGGCGCCCGGCCGCGTCCCGACGCCGGGATGACCGAGACGAAGGGCGGCTCCTTCACCACCTCCTCGCCGGCGGCCTCCGGTGACCCGGCCGACCTGCCGCTGGTGGGCGTCCCGCCGGTCGACGTGGCCGACGCCGCGCCCGCGAAGCCGGCGAAGGCCGGCTCCGGCGAGATCGCCGGCACCGTGTGGCTGGACTTCGCCAAGGGCGGCGGCGGTAAACCCGGCGTCATCGACGACGGCGAGAAGGCACTCGCCGGCATCACGGTGCAGGCCGTCAAGGACGGCAAAGTGGTGGCCACCGCCACCACGGCCGAGGACGGCACCTACAGCCTGCCCGCGAAGGCCGACGGCGCGACCCTGAAACTGCCCGCGTCGAACTTCGCCGAGCCGTACAACGGCATCACCTGGCTGGGCCCGTCGCTGGTCACCCCCGCGATCATCTCCTCCTACGTGTGGATGTGGGCCGGCTTCGCCATGGTGCTCATCGCCGCCGGTCTGGCCTCGGTCCCGCGGGAGCTGCTGGAGGCCGCGCGGATGGACGGCGCCAACGAGTGGACGGTCTTCCGCAAGATCACTGTGCCGCTGCTCGCGCCGGTCCTGGTCGTCGTCCTGGTCACGTTGATGATCAACGTGCTGAAGATCTTCGACCTCGTCTACATCATCGCCCCCGGCGCGTCCCAGCAATCCGCGAACGTGCTGGCTCTGCAGCTCTACCTCTCCGCGTTCACCAGCGGGGGCAACAAGGGTGTGGGCAGCGCCATCGCCGTGATCCTGCTGCTCCTCGTGGTGCCGGTGATGATCGTCAACATCCGGCGGCTGCGAAAGGAGAACGGGCGATGAGCGCCGCACCGACCCCCGCGCCCACGAAGACGCCGCCGCGGCCCGACAGCGTCACCGGCACCGCCGGCACACCCGCCCGGCGGCGCTCCTCGGTCGCCTCCCGCATCGGCACCGTAACCGGCAGCGCCGCAGTGCGGGCCGGGCTCGTGGTGGTCGCGCTGATGTGGCTGACCCCGACCGTCGGGCTGTTCCTGTCCTCGCTGCGCGACGGCAAGGACATCGCGTCCTCCGGCTGGTGGCAGGTCTTCACCAAACCGGCCGAGCTCACCTTCTCGAACTAC
>DASSBO010000463.1:0-4104 GCA_035698655.1 Streptomyces sp. | reverse complement strand
TCCGGTACACCGAATGGCCGGACAGGGCGTGCCCGACCTCGTGGCCGACGACCGCGCGCATCTCCTCCTCGTCCATCAGCTCCACCAGGCCGGTGGTCAGGACGATGATCGGCTCGTCGAGCCCGACGCACATGGCGTTCGGCTTCGGGTCCTGCGTGACGTACATGGCCGGGACCTTCTCCAGGTCCAGGATGTGGCAGGCGTCGCGCAGCATGGCGTACAGGTGGGCGAACTGCTCGTCGCCGACCCGGACCGAGTCCGAGAGGTACAGCAGCCGCAGGCTGCGCTCCGGCAGCAGGCCGCTGAGCGCCTTGAGCGCCGTGTCGAAGCCGGTCAGCCTGCGCAGCGCGACCAGCGCGGAGCGGTCCGTGGGGTGTTCGTAGGCCCGGGAGGAGATCCCGGGGAAGCGCCTCCGGTCGCGGCCGGGAAGCCGGTCGGTGCCGCCGGTGCCGTCGGTCATGATGGTGTGCCCCCTCGTCGAGTAGTCAGCCAGCCTACGGCCTGGCCGCGGCACCGAGGGCGCCGTCGGGTGGAGTCGGCGTGAGGCCGCGCGGAGCGCACGCATACGATGTGGCGCGACAGCCCGGTCACACCTGGAGAGGTACCGCCGACGATGACCCTGCTCAGCTCCGCGCACGACACGCTCGTCACGCTCGCCGAACACTCCGAGGGCGGCAACGAGCACGCCAGCCTCAGCCCGTACGTCACCGGCGGGGGCGCGCTGCTGGCCCTGCTCGTGCTGCTGTGGGTGGTCACCCGCTTCAACCGGGACCGCTGAACCGGGCGCTGCACGCGCCCCGCCGGAGTGAAGACACGCTAGGGTCGGCACGCATGGGAGAGCACATAGTGCCCGGTACCGGCAGGCGACGGCTCGGCGTGATGGGCGGGACCTTCGACCCGATCCACCACGGCCACCTCGTCGCGGCCAGTGAGGTGGCGGTGCGGTTCCACCTGGACGAGGTGGTGTTCGTGCCCACGGGCCAGCCGTGGCAGAAGAGCCATGCCACGGTCTCGCCTGCCGAGGACCGCTACCTGATGACCGTCATCGCGACGGCGTCCAACCCGCAGTTCTCGGTGAGCCGCATCGACATCGACCGCGGCGGCAAGACGTACACCACCGACACGCTGCGGGACCTGCGGGAACTCAACCCCGACGCCGACCTGTTCTTCATCACCGGCGCCGACGCCCTCGCGCAGATCCTCACCTGGCGGGACACCGACGAACTCTTCTCGCTCGCCCATTTCATCGGCGTGACCCGGCCCGGGCACGCGCTGGCCGATCCGGGCCTGCCGGACGGCGGCGTGTCCCTCGTGGAGGTGCCCGCGCTGGCCATCTCCTCGACGGACTGCCGGGCGCGGGTGCAGCGCGGCGACCCCGTCTGGTACCTGGTGCCCGACGGCGTCGTGCGCTACATCAGCAAACGGCAGCTCTACCGGGACGGGGAGAAGGCGAGGCAGCCGTGAACGACCGCTACGACGGCGGTCCCTACGGAGGGGACCCGTACGGCGCCCAGCAGCCGCAGCTCCTTGGATACGACGAGTACGGCCGGCCCGTCTACGGCGCGCCGCAGCAGCAGCCCGGCGACCACGGGCAGACCTACGGCGGCCAGGACTACGGCGAGCAGACCTACGGCGGCCAGGGCGGCTACGGGGCCGAGGACACCTACGCCGGCCAGAGCGGGTACGGCGGGGGCTACGGACAGCAGGCCGGGTACGGCAGCCAGGACACCTACGGTTCCTACGACGGAGGCTACGACACCTACGCCGGGCAGCAGGCCGCTGCCGGACAGGGCTACTACGGCGAGGTGGCCACCGACACCGGCACCGTGCCGCAGTTCCCCACCCAGGCGCAGCCGCCGGCCGTCGAGCAGGAACCCGTCGACGCGCCGCCGCAGCAACAACAGCCGCCGCCGCAGCGGGCGGCTGCCGGTGCCCCGGACGACGCCGAGGAGTACCACACCGAGCAGTTCTCCTTCGTCGAGGAGAGCGCCGAGTCCTCCGAAGACGTCATCGACTGGCTGAAGTTCACCGAAAGCCGCACCGAGCGCCGCGAGGAGGCCAAACGCCGGGGCCGCAACCGCAAGCGCGCCCTGATCGTGCTGCTGGTGCTCGCCCTGCTGGGCGGCGCCGGATACCTGTGGTACGCGGGCATGATCCCCGGGGTGAAGGGCGCGCCGGGAGCCACCGCACCGGCCGCCGCGCAGCAGCGGGACGTCATCGTCGTGCACCTGCGCGATGTCGACACCGACCACTCCTCCACCGCGCTGCTGGTGAACAACGCCTCGACGAAGCGGGGCACGCTGCTGCTCCTGCCCAACTCCCTCGCCGTCACCACCGCGGACGGCAGCACCACGACGCTGGGCAAGTCCGTCGAGGACGAGGGCGCCACGCCCACCCGCGACTCGCTCAACAAGCTGCTGGGCGCGCACATCGAGGGCACCTGGCGGCTCGACACCTCCTTCCTGGTGCCGCTGGTCGACTCGGTCGGCGGCATCACGCTCGACGCCGACGTCACCGTCCCCGCCGAGAAGAAGGGTGAGGACGACCTGGTCACGCGCGGCAAGAACCGGGAGCTCGACGGAAAGGCGGCCGTCGCCTACGCCACCCACCGCGGGGAGGGCGAGCCCAAGTCCGCGCAGCTGAAGCGGTTCGGGCAGGTCATGTCCGCGGTGCTGCACAAGATCTCCACCGACAAGGACGCCGCGACCGCCACCATCGACTCGCTCGGCCAGGTGCTCGACCCGTCCCTGTCGCAGTCGGCGCTGGGCGCCAGTCTCGCCGACCTCGCCTCGCGGGCGAAGAGCGGCGACTTCGACACCAAGCTGCTGCCCGTGCAGACCGACGGCACGCTCAGCGACGCGACGAGCAACGGCATGGTCAAGGACGTGCTCGGCGGCACCGTCGACAACTCCGACCCGAACGCGGCGCCCCGCGTCCTGGTGCGCAACGCCGCCGGCGACGAGAACGCCGGCACGGCAGCACGCGTCGACCTGATCAACGGCGGCTTCACCGTCGTCGGCACCCGGTCCGAGGACAGCGCACGCAGCGAGTCGCAGGTGCTCTACTCCGACGCGAAGCAGAAGGAGCGGGCGCAGGAGGTCGCCAGGACCCTCGGTCTGTCCAAGGACGCGGTGCGCAAGGGCGACGGCGCCCGGAACGCCGACGTGACCGTCGTTCTCGGCAAGGACTACGACAGCTGAGAACGTCCGGCCCCGGCGTGAGATCCTGGGATCTGTTCCGCACGTCCGATCGACCTGAGAGCCTTACCTGTGACCGCAACCGACCGTTCCGTCGAGCTGATCAACGCCGCCGCGCAGGCGGCCGCCGACAAGCTCGCGCACGACATCGTCGCCTACGACGTCAGCGATGTCCTGGCCATCACCGACGCCTTCCTGCTCGCCTCGGCGCCCAATGACCGCCAGGTCAAGTCCATCGTCGACGGCATCGAGGAGCGGCTGCTCAAGGAGCACGGGGCGAAACCGGCGCGCCGCGAGGGTGAGCGCGACGGACGCTGGGTGCTGCTCGACTTCGTCGACGTCGTGGTGCACGTCCAGCACAGCGAGGAGCGCGTCTATTACGCGCTGGAGCGGCTGTGGAAGGACTGCCCCGAGATCGAACTGCCCGAGGACGCGCAGGCCACCCGCGGTGCGGGCGCGGCTGCCGCGGAGGCGGCTGAAGCCGGCGAGGCGGAGGACGCTTCGTGACGCGCCCCGCCGGGCGGGGCCGCAAGGTCGTCCTGTGGCGGCACGGCCAGACCGCCTGGAACCTGCAGCGCCGTTTCCAGGGCAACACCGACATCGACCTGACGGACGACGGCGTCGCCCAGGCGCGCCGCTCCGCACGGCTGCTGGCCGCCCTGCGGCCGGACGCGATCATCGCCTCCGACCTGCGCCGTACGGCCGACACCGCCGCCGAGCTGGCCGCGCTGACCGGCCTCGGCGTCACGCACGACGAGAACCTGCGGGAGACCTACGCGGGCGCCTGGCAGGGCCTGACCCACGAGGAGATCGTCGAGCGGCACGCCGAGGAGTACGCGGCGTGGAAGCGCGGTGAGCCGGTCCGGCGCGGCGGCGGCGAGCTGGAGACGGAGGTCGCCGACCGGGC
>DASSBO010000462.1:0-2569 GCA_035698655.1 Streptomyces sp. | reverse complement strand
TTGGCCCGCGCGAGTTCGTCTTCGGCCATCGCGTAGCGGTGCGGCGCGCCGACGAGGAACGCGCCGAAGTCGCCCGCGTTGTGGGAGTCCGGAAGCGTCGCCGACGGCGACGTGCCGAGCTGGCCCATGAACGGCCGCATGCGGGTCGCGAGCCCGACGATGTCATGGGGGGCGAAGGCGAGGATCGGGTTCTGGCGTGAGGCCTCGGGCAGGGCGGCGTAGCGTGCGGCATCGGCGGCGAAGGCCTCGGCCGCCTGCTCGGGCACCGTCACGCCCATGCGGCGCTCGTCGTCGAAGGCGATCGTGTAGCCGTTGGTGAAGGTGAACGGCGTCGCGTCGGCGCCGCAGCTGGCGCAGCGAACCGCGGTCGGGCCGGTCCCCTCGATCCGCGTCCGTGGCCACTCGGTGCCGCACTCCGGACACACGGCTGCGCAGTACGGATCGCCGTTGAAGCGGCCCTCCATCGGCCGGTCGTGGCCGGACGCCGTGGCGATCGACGTGACCTCGATGTCGCGGATGTGGATGGCGATCGCGTCGCCGACCCGCGCGCCCGCGACCGCGACCGGGGTGCAGACCTCGTGACCGCCGCGGATCGACGGGGTGATCATCGGCCCCCAGCAGCCCGGCGCCGTGTTGACCACGATGCGGCCGCCGTCGGCGACGGGGCCGGCCATCGGCACGTCGGGGCCGAGCAGGCCGTCGGTGAACGTGTCGACGAAGATCGTCTGCTCCGGGGTGGTGGAGCGGGCCTGGGGTTCCTCGATGGCCATGGCGGTGCCTCCCGAGATCGTCAGTTCTCCCTGCGGCAAGTGTGCCACGTGGTCACTGCGACGCGGAGATCGCCGGGCCGGCGGCGTAGGCCGCTCAGGGGTTGGGCGCCGCGGGCGGCCGCGGCTCCCAGATCCACGACGGAGGTGAATCGCTGGCGGGGAAGGACGCCTCGCTGAGATCGTCCACGGTCGGCCGCAACGGCCGGTCGGAGGGACGGACGGGCTCAGGGGCGGGGCCCGGTCCGACGGGGCCCGAGAGCGTGTCGTCATCCATGGGTCCATCGTGGCGCATCGCGGCCGTGCCGTCCATGGAGCCCAACCTGTAATTCCGCGCGCGGTCCGGGGCGCCGCCGGTGGCGGCGCCCCGGATGCGGCGTCACCGCAGTGCCAGCCGCCGCAGCAGGACGCCGCCGGCGAGGAGCAGGAGGCCGATCATCGCCACCGGACCCAGGTCGAGCCCGGTGAACGGCAGACCGGCGCGGGTCAGCGCCTGGTCGCCGGCCGGTGCGGCCGGCGATCGCGACGCGACCGTCACGGTGCGGGCCGCTGGGGTGGGCGTGGCGGGTCCGCCTCCGGTGCTCGGCGCGCTGGACGGGATCGGTCCCCCGCCGTCCTGCACGGGCGTCGCCGGTGAGCTGGGTTCGCCGGTCGTGTCCGGGGCGGTGGGCGCCGATGCGCCGGTCGTCTCGTCTCCCGTCGTGGATGCGCCGGACCCGGTCACCGGCGTGGCGCCGGGCACGGTGGGGACGGGTTCACCGCCGATCGGCATGCCGGGCGTCTCCGGTTCCGATGGGGGCGAGGACCGGGTCGTCGCGCAGGTCGAAAGCACGCAGACCGGCGCGTCGACGGCGACATCTCCGACCTCGAGACCACCGCCGGTCGGTCCGGTGGTGCCGTCCGGCCGTGTGGCACCTTCCTGGTCGCCCGGCGACGTGCACGTCGCGAGGACGCACACCGGCGCGTCGACGTCGGCCCCGGCGAGCCGCAGCGTGCCGGTGCTGTCGCTCGTCTCGCGGGCCGGGGCCGGCGGACCGCCGGATGCGGCCGGCGCGCTCGACGTGCACTCGCTCAGCACGCAGACGGGCACGTCCGCGGCGACCTCGCCGACCTGTGCGGCCCCCGTCGATCCGGTGGTCAGCTCACCGCCGGAGGGTCCGCTGCGGTCGGTCTGGTCGTCGCCGTCACTGAGGACGCGGACCGGTGCGTCGACGTCGGCGCCAGCGACCTGGGCGCTGCCGGTCGCGTCCGTGGTCTGCTGGCTGGGGGCGCCGCTGGAGTCGCCGCCGCCCGTGTCGTTGTCGCCGTCGCTGAGCACGCGGACGGGTGCGTCGACGGTCACCGGTGCGGTCTGGGCGGCGCCGGTGGAGTCCGTCGTGGTCTGCGGGGCGGCGGTCGTGCCCGCGGCGGTCGCGGGTGCGTTGTCGCCGTCGCTGAGCACGCGCACCGGTGCGTCGGCCGTCACCGCGCCGACCTGCGCGGTCGCGACCGCGTCGTCGATGGTCTGGAGTCCCTGCGCCTGGGCAGGGGCGGTTGTGAGCGCCGCGCCGGCGAGTCCGGCCACGAGCGCCATCAAACTGCGTCTCATGAGTCCTCCTGGGTCGAGTCCGTGTGGTTCGGGAAGCTCGACGCGTCAGTCAGGAGGGACGATGCGCCCGAGGTAGGGCGCCGCGGGCGGAGTGGCCAGCGCGAGCGATGGCGCACTCAGGCGCGGGCCGGCGAGCACGAGGACGAAGAACAGCCCGACCAGCACCGCGGCCGCGCCGCCCGAGGCCGCGGATGCGGCCTGCGGTGGTCCGCTT
>DASSBO010000461.1:0-2747 GCA_035698655.1 Streptomyces sp. | reverse complement strand
CCCACAAGATCCACTGGGACCGCCGCCGCAGCAGCAAGGAGTGCGCGACCCCGTCCGCGAAGCACGCACCGTCCGGCACCTACCTGGCGGAGGTCGCCGTCGACGGCCTGCACACGGCACGCACGTCCTTCGTCCTGGCGAAGAGCTGAGCGGTCAGTCGACGCCGCTCTTCAGGGCGACCAGGATCAGACCGAGGAAGCCGGCCGCCGCGGCCGCGATCAGGAGGCGGGGACCGCGGACGCCGTGGCGACGGGCCGTCACCACGCCCTCCGCCACCAGGATCACCAGTGCGGCCCACACCGCGGCGCCGAGCGCCGTCGTCGGGTCGACTCCCGCGGCCCACGCCACGAGCGCGACGACCAGCAGCGGCAGGGCCGCCCGGACGAGACTCCAGTTGGCCCGGAACGAGCGGCGCAGTCGCGCGCGGGAGAACGCCGGGCCGCCGCCCTCCGGAATGCGGCCGATCATCTCGGCGTAGACGTGAGCCAGCCAGTACACGACGAGGGTGACCAGCACGGCCGCCACGACCTCGTCCATGTGCACCGGCGGGTCGGAGTAGGCGGCCATCAGGCCGGCGGTGACGACCGTCCCCAGCGCGCCCTCGGCCGGGTCGCGCAGCGGCACGACCAGCCCGGCGAGGACACGGCACACTTCCCGGACACGCATGCCGCCCATCGTGCCCAGCCGCTCACGGGCAGAGGCGTTCGACGCGCCAGCCTTCCTTGGCCTCCTCGTCGCGCAGGTAGCGGAGCCGGTCGTGGAGGCGGTTCTCGCGGCCCTGCCAGAACTCGGCGGTCTCGACGACCACCCGGATGCCGCCCCACTGCGGCGGCGCGGGGATGTCCTCGCCCTCCGGGTAGCGGGCGGCCAGTTCCTCGTAGAGCTGGTCCAGGGCCTCGCGGGAGGCCACCCGCGAGGACTGTTCGCTCGCCCAGGCGCCGAGTTGGGAGCCGTGCGGGCGGGTGCGGAAGTAGGCGGCCGTCTCGTCGCGGCCGATGCGTTCGGCGCGGCCGGTGAGGATGACCTGGCGGGCGATGCCGTGCCACGGGAAGAGCAGGCAGACGTGCGGGTTCTCGGCGATCTCGCGGCCCTTGCGGGAGCCGTAGTTGGTGAAGAAGACGAAGCCGCGCTCGTCGTACTGCTTCAGCAGCACCGTGCGGGCGCTCGGCCGGCCGTCCGCGGTCGCCGTGGAGACGATCATCGCGTTGGGCTCGTGCAGCCCGCTCGCGGCCGCATCCTCGAACCAGTGGCTGAACTGGACGTACGGGTCGGGCGGGAGGTCCGCCTCGGCGAGCCCCACGGCGCGGTAGTGGGCGCGCATGCCCGCGGGGTCGAGGGTGGGCCGGCCGGCGTGGGCGTGGGCCTGAGCTTGGGCGTCATCGGCGTGTGGCACGCCACCATCCTGACGCATCGGGCCACCCGTCCGGCGGAGCCCGCCGGTATCGCAGTCTGCCCGCTCACCGGCTGTCGTACACCGGGCGTGAGACGATCACGCAGTGTGCCGCTTCTCACCCTTCCCCGTGCACGGAGAAGGGGACACACTGCACCTGCCGACGCGGAAAAGGGTTTCCGTCGGCCCGGCCGGCTGATCGGGCCGGGTGACCGCCACCTTCACGAGGGAGCCGCTGATGTCGGACTTCGTACCGGGACTCGAGGGAGTCGTCGCGTTCGAGACGGAGATCGCCGAGCCGGACAAGGCCGGCGGCTCGCTGCGATACCGGGGCGTCGACATCGAGGACCTGGTCGGACACGTCTCGTTCGGCAACGTGTGGGGGCTGCTGGTCGACGGCCGGTTCAACCCGGGGCTGCCGCCCGCCGAGCCGTTCCCCATCCCCGTCCACTCGGGTGACATCCGGGTCGACGTGCAGTCGGCGCTGGCGATGCTCGCCCCGGTGTGGGGCCTGAAACCGCTGCTGGACATCGACGAGGCCCAAGCCCGCGACGACCTGGCGCGTGCCGCCGTCATGGCGCTGTCCTACGTCGCGCAGTCCGCCCGCGGGCAGGGGCTGCCGATGGTGCCGCAGAAGGAGATCGACAAGGCCGACACCATCGTCGAGCGCTTCATGAAGCGGTGGCGCGGCGAGCCCGATCCCAAGCATGTCGCGGCGGTGGACGCGTACTGGACGTCGGCCGCCGAGCACGGCATGAACGCCTCCACGTTCACCGCCCGCGTCATCTCCTCCACGGGGGCCGACGTCTCGGCGGCGCTGTCCGGCGCGGTCGGCGCCATGTCCGGGCCGCTGCACGGCGGCGCCCCCTCCCGGGTGCTCGGCATGATCGAGGAGATCGAGCGGACCGGCGACGCCAGGGCGTACGTGAAGCAGCAACTGGACCGCGGCGAGCGGCTGATGGGCTTCGGCCACCGCGTCTACCGGGCCGAGGACCCGCGGGCGCGGGTGCTGCGGCGGACGGCGAAGGAACTGGGCGCGCCGCGGTTCGAGGTGGCCGAGGCGCTGGAGAACGCGGCGCTGGCCGAGCTGCACGAGCGGCGCCCGGACCGGGTGCTGGCGACGAACGTGGAGTTCTGGGCGGCGATCGTGCTGGACTTCGCCGAGGTGCCGGCCCACATGTTCACCTCGATGTTCACCTGCGCGCGGACGGCCGGCTGGTCGGCGCACATCCTGGAGCAGAAGCGCACCGGCCGCCTGATCCGCCCGTCCGCGATCTACACCGGTCCGGCGTCGCGCCCGGCCAGCGAGGTCGAGGGCTGGAACACCGACTGGGCCAAGTAGGTCTCAGCCGGCGAC
>DASSBO010000460.1:0-4273 GCA_035698655.1 Streptomyces sp. | reverse complement strand
GCGCTGCAGCGTCGCGGGCGGCGCGGCGGCGAGCCGGCCGACGGTGTCCAGGCCGTAGCCGCACAGCGTGCGGGCCGTCGCGGGCCCCACGCCCTGCAGGGCGGCCACCGGCGTGCGGTCGAGGAACCCGGCGACGGCGTCCGGCCGGTCGGGAAGATGCCGTACGGCACCCGGCGGACCGTCGGCCGCGGCCATCCGGGCGAGCAGCGGGTTGGCGGCGACGCCGACGGTGCAGTCCACGTCGTACAGCGCCAGGCTGCGCACCCGCAGCGCCCCGGCCAGGTCCTGCGGGCTTCGCCGGAAATACCGCAGCGCGCCGCGCACGTCCGCGAGCGCGGCGTCGGGCGGCAGGGCCTGCACGACGGGCGTGAGGTCGGCGAGGAGTTCCAGGAGCTCCGGGTAGTTCTCCTCGGTGCAGCCCTCGTCGAAGTGCACGTACAGGACGGTGGGTTCGTCCTGGGTGTCGGATGCGTCGTTCATCCCGCGCTCCCCGGGCTGGAGTGCCACAGCTTGCGGGCGGTGTGCTTCGGGGACTCGCCGGCGGGCTGCAGGTCGGCCCACGGGTGCAGTTCGTAGCCGTTGGCCATCCGGATGCGCCGCCCCTCGCCGTCCGCCTGCTCCTCGTCCGCCGCGCCGTCGTCGCGTCCCGCCAGCCGCGCGGCCACCGCGTCCAGCCCGCCGGCGCGCCGCAGTTCGCTCAGCTCGGCCAGGTCCCAGGCCGCCGCGCCGACGACGCTGAGGCTGCGCGGCCCGCGCCGCTGCACCGTGCCGCGCACCAGCAACAGCCAGGAGTGGAAGACGGTTTCGGCGCAGGCGGCGTGGCTGTCCTCGAAGAACGCCAGGTCGGCCAGCCCCGTCCCGTCGTCCAGCGTCACGAAGATGACCCGCTTGCCGGAGCGGATCGGCGGCGTCTGGGTGGCCGCCTTCGCGCCGGCGACCAGCACCGTCTCGCCGTGCCGCGCCTCGCGCAGGCTGCGCGCGGAATGCACGCCCAACTCGCGCAGGAACTCCAGGTGATCGCCCATCAGGTGCCGCGAGGAGTCCATGCCCAGCACGCCCAGTTCGGCGCCGAGCCGCTCGCCGGCGTCCAGGTCGGGCAGGTGGGCGGGCGGCGGCGTCGCGCTGTCCTCGAGCGCCAGCTGACCTGCGTCCTGCCGGCGGTGTGCCTGCTGCCCGCGGTGCAACTCGGCGATGTGCAGCAGCAGGTCGCGGCGGTTGTGGCCGAACGCGTCGAGCGCGCCGACCCGCGCCAGGCTCTCCGCGACCGGGCGGGACGGGCGGGCGCGCGCGAACAGGTCCGGCAGCGAGCCGTAGGGCTGCCCGGCGGCGATCCGCTGCGCCTCGGCCTCGCTGACGCCGCGCACCTCGGACAGCGCCAACCGCAGTCCCCAGACGCCGCTTTCGGACTCCAGTTCGATTCGATAGCCGGTCGCCGACCGGTTCACGTCCAACGGCAGGATCGGCACCCCGCGCCGCCGCGCGTCCGCCAGCAGCAGCCGCTTCGGGTACATCCCCGGGTCGTGCTCCAGCAGCCCCGCGTAGAACGCCGCCGGCCGGTGCGCCTTCAGCCACGCCGACTGGTACGTCGGTACCGCGAACGCCACCGCGTGCGCCTTGCAGAACCCGTACGCGCCGAACGCCTCGACGATCTCCCAGGTGTGCGCGACGACTTCGGGCGCGTAGCCGCGCGCCGCCGCCTCCCGTTCGAACCACGCCTTCAGGTGCGGCTGCGCCTCGGGCACCCCCAGCCCGCGCCGCGCCTCGTCCGCCTTCGACCGGCCGCAGCCCGTCATCACCGACAGGATCTCGATCAGCTGCTCGTGGAAGACGACCACGCCGTACGTCTCGCGCAGCACCGGCTCCAGGTCCTTGTGCGGGTAGCGCGGCGCACGGCGGCCGTGCCGCGCCTCGATGAACGGGCGCACCATGTCGGCGGCCACCGGGCCGGGCCGGAACAGCGAGATGTCCACGACCAGGTCGTGGAAGTCACGCGGCTGCAGCCGGCCGACGAGATCGCGCTGGCCGGGCGACTCGATCTGGAAGCAGCCCAGCGTCTCCGCCTCCCGGATCAGCTCGTAGGTGCGCGGGTCGCCGGCGGGGACGGCGTTCAGGTCGATGCGCTCGCCGGTGGCCCGCTCGACCTCCTTGACGGCGTGCGCCATCGACGACTGCATCCGCACCCCCAGCACGTCCAGTTTGAGCAGGCCCAGCTCCTCCACGTCGTCCTTGTCGAACTGCGACATCGCGAAGCCCTCGCCGCTGGTCGGCACCACGGGCGTGCGGGCGCGCAGCGAGTCGTCCGAGAGCAGCACGCCGCACGGGTGCATGGCCACGCCGCGCGGCAGCCCGTCCAGCGCCTCGACCAGGTCCCACATCCGCGGCCCGTACTGTGCGGCATCTACGTGGCGCAGCTCCGGCAGCTCGGCCAGCGCGGCGCGCGCGTCCCGCGCCCGGATGTGCGGGAACGCCTTCGCCAGCTTGTCCACCTCGGCCGGGTCCATGCCCAGCGCGGCACCCACATCCCGGACGGCGTGCCGCACCCGGTACGTCTCCGGCATGGCGACGGTCGCGACGCGCTCGGCGCCGAACCGGTCGAAGATCGCCCGGTAGACCTCGAGGCGGCGGGCGGACTCCACGTCGATGTCGATGTCGGGGAGCGCGGCGCGCTCGGTGGAGAGGAAACGTTCCATCAACAGGTTGTGCTCGACCGGGTCGGCCGCGGTGATGCCCAGCAGGTGGTTCACCAGCGACCCGGCGCCCGAACCGCGCGCGGTGACCCGGATGCCCAGGTCACGGGTGTCGTCGACCACCCGCGCGACGGTCAGGAAGTACGACGCGAAGCCGAGCTGCTCGATGATCGCCAGCTCGTGGTCCAGCCGCCGCCAGCGGGACGCGTCCCGGTCGTACCCCTTGAGCACCATTCCGGCCGCGCAGCGCGAGCGCAGCACCCGTACGGCGCTGCGCCGTGCGGCCCCGACCAGGCGCGGCTCGGGGAAGTGCACGCTGCCGACGCCCAGGTCGTCCTGTGGATCGACCCGGCAGGCGGCGGCCGTCTCCTCGGTCACCTCCAGCAGCCGGCGCGCGGTGTCTCGGCCGTATCCGGTGGCCCCGGCGATCTCCTCGGCGGCGCGGACCATCTCGTCGGAGCCCTTGAGCCACCGCTCACCACCGTCGAGCCCGCGCCGCGGATCAACAGGCATGAGCCGACGCGCGGCGTCGAGCACATCAGCCACCGGGCCCTGCCCCGGATCGGCGTACCGCACGGCGTTGGTCAGCACCGGCGGCACACCCTGCTCGGCGGCCAGCCCCAGCATCCGCGCGGCCTCCCGGCGGGGCGCCGAGGCGACGACCTCCAGCCGCAGTGCGTGGCCGAACCGCTCGCGCCAGGGGGCGAGCAGCCGGGCGGCCCGGTCCGGCCGCCCGGCTGCCAGCGCCTGCCCGACGGCGGAGGCGGGGCCGAGCAGCACGATGAGGCCGTCGCCGTACGCGTCGGCCCAGGGCAGCACGGGCCGCGGGCCGGTGCTGCCGCTGAGGGCGGTCACGTCCCGGTGCGCGGCGGTGATCATGCGGCACAGCTCGGCCCACCCGGCGGCCCCGTCCCGGGCCAGGAAAACCACCCGCTGCCCGGGCTCCTCGACGAACGCGCCCCCGCGTGCGGGGCTGCGCCGCCGCACTGTGGCGGTCTCCTCCTGAGGCTCCTCCTCCACGGCGAGCTCGACGCCGTACACGGGCCGCACGCCGGCCTTCGCACAGGCAGCCCCGAACCGCACAGCGCCGGCGACGGTGTCCCGGTCGGTCAGGGCGACGGCGTCCATCCCCCGCTCGGCGGCCCGCTCGGCGAGCTGCTCGGGGTGCGAGGCGCCGTACCGCGCGGAGAACCCGGACACGACGTGCAGGTGCGTAAACAACACGCGCACCTCCCACTCGCACCCCCTGGCCTCCGCGGCTGATTCCTCACCCCTCCACCATAGCGAGATATTCGAATCCGCGTTCGATCAAGAACGCTCCTGCGCAGGTGAGGAGGCATGTCCACGCCGACCCCACCCACCACCCACCGCGCCCAACGGCCTGCCCGAACCGCCCGATTCACGCCAAGTGCCACCCCGCCCGCCGCCGGACGGGACGCCCGATCGTCACCCGCCCACCACACGGGCGAACCCGTGCAAACCGGGCGAGCCCCGTCCCACTCTCGACCCGAAAACCGGCCCGCGCCTCGCCCGATTCCGGGCCCACCCCCTCCGCCCACCCGAGCCCAGTCCTCGGGAGGAGGACC
>DASSBO010000459.1:0-8734 GCA_035698655.1 Streptomyces sp. | reverse complement strand
GGCCTCCAGGCCGGCGAGCAGCACCGCCGGTGCCTGCTCCAGTGCCGTGTAGGTGAGCCCGCCGCCGTCCAGGTCGCGGCCGCGGCCGGCGATGTGGGCGGCGAGGAAGTCGGCCTCCTCGGCCGAGTGCGGGCGGGCCCGGAAGTCGACGTCGTGGGTGTCCAGGACGACGCGGGCGAACTTGGCGTAGGCGTAGGCGTCCTCGACGGTGAGCCGGCCGCCCGCCAGCACGCCGGTACGGCCCTTGGCGCGGGCCAGTCCGGCCGCTGCGGCCGCGAGGGCGTCCGGCCAGCTCGCCGGCTGCAGTTCACCGGTTTCGGCGTCCCGCACCAGCGGGGTGGTGAGCCGGTCGGGGCGCTGTGCGTAGCGGAAGGCGAAGCGGCCCTTGTCGCACAGCCACTCCTCGTTGACCTCCGGGTCGTCGGCCGCCATGCGGCGCATGACCTTGCCGCGCCGGTGGTCGGTGCGGGTGGCGCAGCCGCCGGCGCAGTGTTCGCAGACGCTGGGCGAGGAGACCAGGTCGAACGGGCGGGAGCGGAACCGGTAGGCGGCCGAGGTGAGCGCGCCGACCGGGCAGATCTGGATGGTGTTGCCGGAGAAGTACGACTCGAACGGGTCGCCCTCGCCGGTGCCGACCTGCTGCAGCGCGCCGCGCTCGAGCAGTTCGATCATCGGGTCGCCGGCGATCTGGTTGGAGAACCGGGTGCAGCGGGCACACAGCACGCAGCGCTCGCGGTCGAGCAGCACCTGCGGCGAGATCGGCACCGGCTTGGCGAAGGTGCGCTTCCTCCCGTCGAAGCGGGAGTCGGCCTGCCCGGCGGACATCGCCTGGTTCTGCAGCGGGCACTCGCCGCCCTTGTCGCAGACCGGGCAGTCCAGCGGGTGGTTGATGAGCAGCAGCTCCATCACGCCGCGCTGTGCCTTCTCCGCGACGGGCGAGGTCAGCTGCGTGCGCACCACCATCCCGTCGGTGCAGGTGATGGTGCACGAGGCCATCGGCTTGCGCTGTCCTTCGACCTCGACGATGCACTGGCGGCAGGCGCCGGCCGGGTCGAGCAGCGGGTGGTCGCAGAAGCGGGGGATCTCGATGCCGAGCTGTTCGGCGGCGCGGATCACCAGCGTGCCCTTGGGCACGCTGATCGAGGCGCCGTCGATGGTCAGCGAGACGAGGTCCTCCGGCGGCGCACCCGAGGAGGCTGAGCGTCCGCCTGCGGCGGAGCCGCTGTGAGACGACATCACGGTCACGCGTTCACCTCCAGGTGGTCAGTGGTGTTGTCATCGGCCCAGGCCGTGGACCGCGCGGGGTCGAAGGGGCAGCCGCCGCCGGTCACGTGCTGCTCGTACTCCTCGCGGAAGTACTTCAGCGAGGAGGCGATCGGGGAGGCGGCGCCGTCGCCCAGCGCGCAGAACGACTTGCCGTTCACGTTGTCCGCGATGTCGGCGATCTTGTCGATGTCGGACAGGGAGGCCTTGCCTTCCTCGAAGTCCCGCATCAGCTGGACGAGCCAGTAGGTGCCCTCGCGGCAGGGGGTGCACTTTCCGCAGGACTCGTGGGCGTAGAACTCGGTCCAGCGAGTGACGGCGCGCACCACGCACGTCGTCTCGTCGAAGCACTGCAGCGCCTTGGTGCCGAGCATCGAGCCGGCCTCCCCGACGCCCTCGTAGTCCAGCGGGACGTCGAGGTGTTCGTCGGTGAGCAGCGGCGTCGAGGAGCCGCCGGGCGTCCAGAACTTCAGCCGGTGCCCGGGGCGCATGCCGCCGCTCATGTCCAGGAGTTGCCGCAGGGTGATGCCGAGCGGCGCCTCGTACTGGCCGGGTCCGGCGACGTGGCCGCTGAGCGAGTAGAGCGTGAAGCCGGGCGACTTCTCGCTGCCCATGGAGCGGAACCAGTCCTTGCCGTGGTGGATGAGGGCGGGAACCGAGGCGATGGACTCCACGTTGTTCACCACGGTGGGGCACGCGTACAGGCCGGCGACCGCGGGGAAGGGCGGGCGCAGCCGGGGCTGGCCGCGGCGTCCTTCCAGGGAGTCGAGCAGCGCGGTCTCCTCGCCGCAGATGTAGGCGCCGGCGCCGGCGTGGACGGTGATGTCCAGCGGCTTGCCCTTGCCGAGGGCGTCCTTGCCGAGCAGTCCAGCGTCGTAGGCCTCGCGGACCGCCAGGTGCAGCCGGCGGAGCACGGGGACGACCTCGCCGCGCAGGTAGATGAAGGCGTGGCTGGAGCGGATCGCGTGGCAGGCGATCGCCATGCCCTCGATCAGGGAGTGCGGGTTGGCGTAGAGGAGCGGGATGTCCTTGCAGGTGCCGGGCTCGGACTCGTCGGCGTTGACGACGAGGTAGTGCGGCTTGTCGTCGCCCTGCGGGATGAACTGCCACTTCATGCCGGTGGGGAAGCCCGCGCCGCCCCGGCCGCGCAGTCCGGCTTCCTTGACGTAGGCGATGACGTCGTCGGGGTCCATGGCCAGGGCCTTGCGCAGGCCCTGGTAGCCGTCGTGCCGCCGGTAGGTCTGCAGCGTCCACGACTCGGCCTGGTCCCAGAACGCCGAGAGGACCGGCGTGAGGAGCTTCTCCGGGGACTCGGTGGTCATCACTTCTCCTCCTCCTCGACCGGGCCGGCCGGGTGCGCGGGATCGGAGGGAGCCGTCGGCCGGGGCGCGTCGTGGGACGACGGGTGGGTGGCCGGGGCCTCGCCCTCGGCGCCGGGCGGCTCGGGTGGCGCCTTCGGTGTCTTCTCGCCGTTGGCCCGGGGTGCGACGACGCGGGCGCCGGCCTCCTCGCCCTTGGCGAGCCGCAGGCCGGCCAGGCTGGGGGCGCCGCCGCTGCCGCCGGCCTCGACGGCGTCGGCCCGCGGGTCGGGGAAGCCGGCCAGCACGCGGGCCGTCTCCTTGAAGGTGCACATCGGTGCGCCGCGGGTGGGCCGCACCTCGCGGCCGGCCCGCAGGTCGTCGACGAGCTGCTTGGCCGTCTGAGGCGTCTGGTTGTCGAAGAACTCCCAGTTGACCATCACGACGGGCGCGTAGTCGCAGGCCGCGTTGCACTCGATGTGCTCGAGGGTGACCTTGCCGTCCTCGGTGGTCTCGTCGTTGCCGACGCCCAGGTGCTCCTGCAGTTCGGCGAGGATCTGGTCGCCGCCCATGACGGCGCACAGCGTGTTGGTGCACACGCCGACCTGGTAGTCGCCGCTCTCCTTGCGGCGGTACATGGTGTAGAAGGTCGCGACCGCGTTGACCTCGGCGGTGGTCAGGCCGAGCAGCTCGGCGCAGAACTGCTGCCCGGTGCGCGTGACGTGGCCCTCCTCGGACTGCACGAGGTGCAGCATGGGCAGCAGCGCGGACCGGCTGTCGGGGTAGCGCCCGATGATCTCCTTCGCGTCCGCCTCGAGCCGGGCCCGCACCTCGGCCGGATAGTCCGGTGCGGGCATCTGCGGTACGCCCAGGTGCACGTCGGTCATCGGTCGACGCCTCCCATCACGGGGTCGATGGAGGCGACGGCGACGATGACGTCGGCGACCTGGCCGCCCTCGCACATCGCCGCCATGGCCTGCAGGTTGGTGAAGGACGGGTCGCGGAAGTGCACCCGGTAGGGGCGGGTGCCGCCGTCGCTGACGGCGTGCACGCCCAGTTCGCCCTTGGGCGACTCGACGGCCGCGTAGGCCTGGCCGGGCGGTACCCGGAAGCCCTCGGTCACCAGCTTGAAGTGGTGGATCAGGGCCTCCATGGAGGTGCCCATGATGTTCTTGATGTGGTCCAGGGAGTTGCCGAGTCCGTCGGGGCCGAGCGCGAGCTGGGCCGGCCAGGCGATCTTCTTGTCGCCGACCATGACCGGGCCGGGCTCCAGCCGCTCGATGCACTGCTCGATGATCCGCAGCGACTGCCGCATCTCCTCCAGCCGGATGAGGAACCGGCCGTAGGAGTCGCAGGTGTCGACGGTGGGGACCTCGAAGTCGTAGGTCTCGTAGCCGCAGTAGGGCTGCGTCTTGCGCAGGTCCTGCGGGAGGCCGGTGGAGCGGAGGATCGGGCCGGTGGCGCCCAGCGCCATGCAGCCGGCCAGGTCGAGGTAGCCGACGTCCTGCAGGCGGGCCTTGAAGACGGGGTTGTTGGTCGCCAGAGCGTCGTACTCCGGCAGGTTCTTCCGCATCTTCTTCACGAACTCGCGCAGCGCGTCGACCGTGCCGGGCGGCAGGTCCTGGGCGAGTCCGCCGGGCCGGACGAAGGCGTGGTTCATCCGCAGGCCGGTGATCAGCTCGAAGAGGTCGAGGACCAGTTCGCGGTCGCGGAAACCGAAGATCATCACCGTGGTGGCGCCGAGTTCCATGCCGCCGGTGGCGATGCACACCAGGTGGGAGGAGAGCCGGTTGAGCTCCATCAGCAGAACGCGGATGACGTTGGCGCGGTCGGGGATCTCGTCCTCGATGCCGAGCAGCTTCTCCACGGCCATGCAGTAGGCGGTCTCGTTGAAGAACGGCGTCAGGTAGTCCATCCGCGTCACGAACGTGGTGCCCTGCGTCCATGTGCGGTACTCGAGGTTCTTCTCGATGCCGGTGTGCAGGTAGCCGATGCCGCAGCGGGCCTCGGTGACCGTCTCGCCGTCGATCTCCAGGATGAGCCGCAGCACGCCGTGCGTGGAGGGGTGCTGCGGGCCCATGTTGACGATGATGCGTTGGTCGTCGCTCTTGGCGGCGGCCGCGGCGATCTCCTCCCAGTCGCCGCCGGTGACGTCGTAGACCGGGCCTTCGGTCGTCTCGCGGATACCCGCCGTCGAATGCGTGGAAGTGGACATCAGTTGTACGACCTCCGCTGGTCCGGAGCCGGGATCTGGGCGCCCTTGTACTCGACGGGGATGCCGCCGAGCGGGTAGTCCTTGCGCTGGGGGAAGCCCTGCCAGTCGTCGGGCATCATGATCCGCGTGAGGGCGGGGTGTCCGTCGAAGATCAGGCCGAAGAAGTCGTAGACCTCGCGCTCGTGCCAGTCGTTCGTCGGGTAGACCTCGACGACGGAGGGGACATGCGGGTCCGCGTCGGGGGCGGTCACCTCGAGCCGGATCATCCGGTTGTGGGTGATCGAGCGCAGGTGGTAGACGGCGTGCAGCTCGCGGCCCTTGTCCTCGGGGAAGTGCACGCCGCTGACGCCGGTGCACAGTTCGAAGCGCAGCGCCGGGTCGTCGCGCAGGGTGCGGGCGACGCGTACGAGGTGTTCGCGCGCGATGTGGAAGGTGATCTCTCCGCGGTCGACGACCGTCTTCTCGATGGCGTTCTCCGGCAGCAGGTCCTGTTCCTCGAGCGCGCCCTCGAGTTCGTCGGCGACCTCGTCGAACCAGCCGCCGTAGGGGCGGGTCGCGGCGCCTGGCATCCGCACGGTGCGGGTCAGCCCGCCGTAGCCGGAGGTGTCCTGGCCGGCGCGGGCGCCGAACATGCCGCGGCGGACGCCGACGCCCTCGCCGTGCTCGCCGCTGTGGCCGGGCAGATTGGTTGCGGCCACGTCGCGGTCGGGGTTCGTCCCGTTGCTCTCGCTCATCGCAGCAGCCCCTTCATCTCGATCGTCGGAAGGGCCTTCTTCGCCGCTTCCTCCGCCTCGCGGGCCGCCTGCTCGCGGTTCACGCCGAGCTTCTCGTGCTGCACCTTCTCGTGCAGCTTGAGGATGGCGTCCATGAGCATCTCGGGGCGCGGGGGGCAGCCGGGGAGATAGATGTCCACGGGAACGATGTGGTCGACGCCCTGGACGATCGCGTAGTTGTTGAACATGCCGCCCGAGGAGGCGCAGACGCCCATGGAGATGACCCACTTCGGGTTGGGCATCTGGTCGTAGACCTGCCGCAGCACCGGCGCCATCTTCTGGCTGACCCGGCCGGCCACGATCATCAGGTCGGCCTGGCGGGGTGAGCCGCGGAAGACCTCCATGCCGAACCGCGCGAGGTCGTACCGCCCGGCGCCGGTGGTCATCATCTCGATGGCGCAGCAGGCGAGGCCGAACGTCGCCGGGAACATCGACGACTTGCGCACCCATCCCGCGGCCTGCTGGACGGTCGTCAGCAGGAAGCCGCTCGGCAGTTTCTCTTCGAGTCCCATTGTTGATACGCCCCTAGTCCCATTCCAGGCCGCCGCGCCGCCACACGTAGGCGTAGGCGACGAAGACGGTGAGCACGAAGAGCAGCATCTCCACGAGCCCGAACATCCCCAGGGCGTCGAAGGAGACCGCCCAGGGATAGAGGAAGACGATTTCGATGTCGAAGACGATGAAGAGCATCGCCGTCAGGTAGTACTTGATCGGGAAGCGGCCGCCGCCCGCGGGCTGCGGGGTGGGCTCGATGCCGCACTCGTAGGCCTCGAGCTTGGCCCGGTTGTAGCGCCGGGGCCCGACGATCGAGGCCATGACGACGGAGAAGATCGCAAAGGCCGCTCCGATGCCCCCCAGTACAAGGATGGGTGCGTACGCGTTCACCGCTCCTCGCCTCCTTCCCGTCGACCCGTGCCGTCGACGCTGACTGCCGGCTGACCGCTGGGGCCGGTGAGGCCGCCCCGTAGAAGATCGCTCCTATGTGAGGCAGTTCACAAGCCCTGGCGGGACGCATCCTATGCCTGTCGCTCTGTGATCTGCGACACGGGATGCGACAACAAGTTTGTGATCTCTGCCACCTGACGGGCGATCATGGTCCCGGCCGGGCGGCGATCTTCATACGTGAAGCTCTCACGCAATCACTACTGGTGACCTCGGAGGGCTGCTGACCAGCGATGGAGTCGTTTTCATTACCAAGACTGCCACGCAAAAGCAAATTCGCGTAGGAGCCGATCGGAATGCTAAGGGCGACGCCGTGGATCACGGTCCGAAGCCGGGAGGAGTGATCTTGACCGGTGCCGGGAAGGTGCGCCGTCGGGACGCCCGGGAGGGCCGGTTCGTGAACGCCGACACAAGCGCCCGAGTCGTTCGGCCATGCCCCGCTCCGGCGTGAAATGCCCGCTTTGCAGGGCCACTTCGGTCTTGCGCCGTGATCTCCGCCACTGCGCACAGAGTCAGCCGCTGTCACCTTTGCGCGAGCCCGCCGGCGCATGCTAGGCCGCCGGCGCAATTCCCCCGTAACGGACACGTGCCTGGCCATGCGCGTGCCGTCACCCCGCCCGGCGCCTTTGGACAGGCCCGCGGAAAGATCCAAAACCCGGCATTCGCCCGTGTAGAGGCCGACTGTGGTGCATCCCACCTTTATTGATCTCGGCTTCACGCCCCTGATAGCCACGTGTTCATGTCCCCGATCGCTCACATACCCGGCCGCCGGAAGCACCCGTCGCGCCCCGCCAGGACACTGGTGCGCGCAGGTGTCGCCGGCGGCGTCCTCAGCACCCTTGCGGTGACCGCGGGAGCCGCGCCGGCTTCCGCCTCCGGCCAGGACGACGCACACCGCCCTGCCGAGACGACAGCACAGCTGCCGGTCCTCACCGGCGACGTGTCGGCATCCGCCCAGCAGACCGTGGACTCCCTGCAGACCACCGCGCACCGCTACGAACTGGCGGCCGCGCAGCATCAGGCGGCCGCCGAAGCGGCCGAGGCCGCGCACAAGGCGAAGAAGAAGGCCGAGGAGGCCGCCCGCAAGGAGGCCGCCGAGAAGGCCCGCCGCGCGAAGGCGGAGCGCGCCTCACGGTCGGCCGAGCGCACACCGCTCGCCGCCGTCGGCCACGCCAGCGGCAGCGCCGCGCAGGTGATCTCCTTCCTGCGCGCCCAGGTCGGCAAGGCCTACGTCATGGGCGCCACCGGCCCGAACGCCTACGACTGCTCCGGGCTGGCACAGGCCGCCTTCCGGCAGGCCGGCATCTCGCTGCCGCGCACCTCCCAGGCGCAGTCGACGGCCGGCACCCCGGTGTCCGTCTCCGCGGTGCAGCCCGGCGACCTGCTCTTCTGGGGCGGCGCGGGCAGCGCCTACCACGTGGCCGTCTACGTGGGCGGCGGCATGTACATCGACGCGGCGAACCCGTCCAAGGGCGTCGTGGAGCAGAAGATGTCCGACTGGCCCCCGACATCCGCGGTCCGCGTGCTCTGAGCACTCCCGACGACGAGGAGAGGGGCTCCTGCCGAAGCTTCGGCAGGAGCCCCTCTCCTCGTGCGCGGTGGTACAGGCCGTTCAGGCCCTGGGAGCCACCTTCGTCAGGCCGTTGATGACGCGGTCCATCGCGTCGCCTCCGGTCGGGTCGGTCAGGTTGGCGAGCAGCTTCAGCGTGAAGCGCATCAGCAGCGGGTGGCTCAGCCCGCGCTCCGCCGCCAGCTTCATGACCTTCGGGTTGCCGATGAGCTTCACGAAGGCCCGGCCGAGCGTGTAGTAGCCGCCGTAGGTGTCCTTGAGCGTCTTCGGGTAGTGGCGCAGGGCCAGTTCACGCTGGGCGGGCGTGGCACGGCCGAGCGCCTGCGTGATCACCTCGGCGGCGATCTGCCCGGACTCCATGGCGTAGGCGATGCCCTCGCCGTTGAACGGGTTGACCATGCCGCCGGCGTCGCCGACGAGCAGCAGGCCGCGGGTGTAGTGCGGCTTGCGGTTGAAGGCCATCGGCAGTGCGGCGCCGCGGATCGGGCCGGTCATGTTCTCCGGGGTGTAGCCCCAGTCCTCCGGCATCGACGCGCACCAGGCCTTGAGGATCTCGCGCCAGTCCAGGTCCTTGAAGGCGGCGGAGGTGTTCAGCACGCCCAGGCCGACGTTGGAGGTGCCGTCGCCCATGCCGAAGATCCAGCCGTAGCCCGGCAGCAGCCGCTCCTGGGTG
>DASSBO010000458.1:0-9966 GCA_035698655.1 Streptomyces sp. | reverse complement strand
CCTCTCGGTCGACCTGCGCCGCGGCCGACGGCTCGTGGCCTTCGTCCCCCGCGACCCCGCCCCGGACCGGGAGGTAGCCCCGGCCGCTTAGGCCCTGTGTCCCGGACCGGGCCCTGCCGGCGGCAGGGCCCGGCAGACTGGGGGCATGCGTCTGTTCGCCGCCGTGCTGCCGCCGTCCGCCGCCGTCGAGGAGCTGGACGCCGTCGTCCGCGCGCTGCGGGCCCTGCCCGACGCCGACCGGCTGCGGTGGGCGCCGCGGGAGAGCTGGCACCTCACCCTGGCCTTCTACGGCGAGGTGGGTGAGGAGTCGCTGCCCGAGCTGCGGGAACGGCTCGGCCGCGCCGCCGGCCGCAGCCGCCCGCTCGCGCTGCGGCTGTCCGGCGGCGGCCGGTTCGGCGACCGGGCGCTGTGGGCGGGCGCGGCGGGCGACCTGCGGCCGCTGCGGGACCTGGCACAGAGCGCGGTCGCGGCCGGCCGGCGGATCGGCGTCCCCGGTGACGAGGACCGCCGCTTCCGCCCGCACCTCACCCTCGCCCGCACCCGCGGCGGCAGGTGGGACCTGCGCCCCTACACCGCGGCGCTCGAGCCGTTCGACGGCTCCGAGTGGCGGGCCGAGGAGCTGACCCTCGTGCGCAGCCACCTGCCGCACAGCGGCGTGCCGGGTGAGCAGCCCCGCTACGAGCCGGTGGCGTCATGGCCGCTCGGCGGCTCCGGTTACCTTTGAGACGTGGACGCGAAAACCAGGATGCGGATAGTCAGCGGCGCGTTGGCGCTGCTGTTCGTCGTCGTCATCATCGCCGGCGCCCTCGGCCGCTGAGCCCCTGAGCCCGCCCGCAGCGGGGCCGCGGGTCCTACCAGGCGAAGGCCTCGGGGGAGGGGCCGGGACCGGGGAAGATCTCGTCGAGCGACGCCAGCAGCTCGTCGCTCAGCTCCAGCTCCACCGCCCGCAGCGCGGAGGACAGCTGCTCCGCCGTGCGCGGGCCGACGATCGGACCGGTCACGCCAGGACGGGTGAGCAGCCAGGCCAGTGCGACCTCGCCCGGCTCCAGGCCGTGCTTGGCCAGCAGGTTCTCGTAGGCCTCGATCTGTGCCCGGGTCTCCGGGTCGGCGAGCGCGTCCGCCGCGCGGCCGGAGGTCGAGCGGGCCCCGCCGCCCTCCCGCTCCTTGCGCACCGCGCCGCCGAGCAGGCCGCCGTGCAGCGGCGACCAGGGGATGACGCCGAGCCCGTATCCCTGGGCGGCCGGGATGACCTCCATCTCGGCGCGCCGCTCGGCCAGGTTGTACAGGCACTGTTCGCTGACGAGGCCGACGGAGCCGCGGCGGGCGGCGGTCTCGTTGGCCTGCGCGATGTGCCAGCCGGCGTGGTTGGAGGAGCCGACGTAGAGGACCTTGCCCTGCTGGACGAGGACGTCCATGGCCTGCCAGATCTCGTCCCACGGCGTCGAGCGGTCGACGTGGTGGAACTGGTACACGTCGATGTGGTCGGTCTGCAGCCGCTGCAGGCTGGCGTCCACCGCGCGGCGGATGTTGACCGCCGAGAGCTTGTCGTGGTTCGGCCAGGCCGCACCGTCGGCGCCCATGTTGCCGTACACCTTGGTGGCCAGGACGGTACGGTCGCGCCGGTCGCCGCCCTTGGCGAACCAGCTGCCGATGATCTTCTCGGTGCGGCCCTTGTTCTCTCCCCAGCCGTAGACGTTCGCGGTGTCGAAGAAGTTGACGCCCGCGTCCAGCGCGGCGTCCATGATGGCGTGAGAGCCGGCCTCGTCGGTCTGCGGCCCGAAGTTCATGGTGCCCAGCACGAGTCGGCTGACGGTGAGTCCGGTGCGTCCCAGCTGCGTGTACTTCATACCGACCAGCCAACGCCTTGGAGTGCCCTCTAGGCAAGCACGCCCGCCGCATACGGCCCACCGACCGACCAGGCCTGGTGGAGCGCGTCGGCGAAGGCGGCGGCGATGCGGTGCTCGCCGTGCGAGGAGGGGTGGGTGCCGTCGTGGGTGTCGCGCGCGACGTCCCAGTCGGCGGGCGGTGCGGCGAGCAGCAGCGGGGAGGTGGGCGTGGACAGGTCCGCTACCGCCTTGGCGAGCAGTTCGTTGAAGCGGACGCACTCGGCGCCGAAGGCCGGGTCGTCCACCGCGCGGACGTTGGGCAGGACCGGCAGCACGACGGCGCGGACGCGGGGCTGCGCCTCCCGCGCTGCTGCGACGAAGCGGCGCACGTTGGCCTCGGTCTGGCCGGCGTCCGTGTAGAAGCCGAGGTCTATGAGGCCGAGGGAGACCAGCAGCGTGTCGGCGCCGCAGGTGCGGACGGCCTCGCCGACGACAGGCGCCATGTGGTGCCCGCCGTGGCCCCAGCCGGCGAGGTGCCGGCGGGCCGCGGCCGGGAAGGCCTGGTCGGCGTATTCGTGCGAGTCCTCGTGCAGCGTGTCGCGCGGTCCGACGATCCGGTACGGCTCGCCGCACGTGCGCTCCAGGTGCTGCCACATCCGGTGGCGCCAGGTGTACTCGCCGGCGCAGCCCAGTGTCATGGAGTCGCCGACGAAAAGGATCCGCATCCATTCATACTTCCTCATCAGCGAGGCCGGGTGGACACGGGGGCGTACGCAGCTCACGGGCCCCGGCGCGGGGCGGGAGATGGCAGGGTGGTCACATGTCCGACTCCTTCTTCCGGCTCGCCCGCCGCGGCGCCGGTCCGGCCGCGGCGGCCGCCGTCGCGGCCGTCGCGTGTGTGCTGTGGTCCCCGGCGAAGCCGGCCGAGGCTGACGAGGGGCACGGTCCCTCGGCGTTCACGCTGAAGGATCCGCGGATCACCGAGTCCAGCGGTCTCGCCGCCAGCAGGGCGCACCCCGGGATCTACTGGACGCACAACGACTCGGACGACGGCCCCTACGTGTACGCCGTCGACGCGAAGACCGGCGAGACCGTGGCGACGGTGACGCTGCGTGGCATCACTCCGCGTGACGTCGAGGCGATCTCCGTCGGCCCGGACGGCGACGTCTACGTCGGCGACATCGGCGACAACTTCGGCGGCCGGTGGGACGAGGTGTGGATCTACCGTTTCCACGAGCCCGAGAAGCTGCGCGACGTGACCGTCGACGCGACCCGCTACACCGTGCGGTACGCCGACGGGCCGCGCGACGCCGAGTCCCTGATGGTCCATCCGGTCACGGGCCGGGTCTACGTCGCCTCCAAGAGCGAGGACGGCAAGGCCGGTCTGTACGCCGGGCCGAAGCAGCTGACGGCGTCCGGCGTCAACGTCTTCCACCGCGTCGCGCCGGTGGAGTTGTGGGCCACCGACGGCGCGTTCTCCCCGGACGGCACGCGGTTGGTGCTGCGCAGCTACTTCGGCGCCCGGATGTACGGCTGGCACGACGGCGAGCCGACGTCCATCGGGCCGGTGAACGTGCCGATCCAGCAGCAGGGCGAGTCGGTCACCTTCACTCCGGACGGGAGCACCCTGATGTTCGGCTCGGAGGGCAGCGGAAGCCGGGTGCAGCCCATCGAGCTGGACGGGAAGCTGCTCCCCGAGCGCGCGGCGGCACGGGCGGAGGGGCAGTCCTCGGACGGGAAGAGCGCCGGCTCCCCATCCTCGGCCTCGGACGACGGTGGCACGGAGGCCGGGGACGGCCGCAACCTGGCGGTCGGCGCGGTGACCTTCGTCGTCGCCGTCGCGCTGTGGATGGGAATGCGCAGAATATTCCGGCGCCGCGGCTAGTCTGACCCGGTCGCCGCGACCAAGCCGTGACGTTTCCCGACCGAGTGTTCGGGTAGCGACGAGCCGACGCCCTGGTGAGAGCAGCGTCACACGGCACGCATCGTGGCCAAGCAGTGCACTTTGCCATCACTTTACGTTTTCGAGTTCATGTTGGGGGTTGCGGCTTCCGCCGACGTGACGTTAAGTGACGGCGAACCTTGACGAATGCCGGACACCGGCAACCCCATTTCGAACCACAGCGACAGGAGGTGGCCTCCCTATGGCCGGTCAGGCCCCAGAGGCTTCTGAGATCAGGGCAGGTGACGACCAGCGGCTGCGTAAGGACTTCGGGACCATTGGTCTGCTGTTCACCGCAGTCGGGTCGATCATCGGCTCGGGTTGGCTCTTCGGCGCCCTCGAGGCGTCCCAGCTCGCCGGCCCCGCCGCGATCCTGTCGTGGGCGCTCGGTGCCGTGATGTTCATCTTCATCGGCATGAGCTACTCCGAGCTCGGCACGATGTTCCCGCACTCGGGCGGCGTCGCCCGGTTCCCCCATTACTCCTTCGGTTCGTTCACCAGCTTCTCCATGGGCTGGGTCACCTGGATCGCCGCCGCGGCCGTGGCGCCGATCGAGGTGCTGGCCGTCGTCCAGTACTCGACCAACTGGCTGCCGTGGCTCGAGCACATCGTCGACGGTGAGGCCACGCTGACCGGCGCGGGTACCGGCATCTCCGTCGCCCTGATGGCCGTGTTCGTCGTCGTCAACTTCTTCGGCGTCCGCTGGTTCGCCCGGATCAACAACATCCTCGTCTGGTGGAAGCTGGCGATCATCATCCTGGTGATCGTGGTCTTCTTCGTCATGGCCTTCGACAGCACGCACTTCTCGGCGGACAAGTTCGGCGGCTTCGCCCCGTACGGCTCCTCGGGTGTCTTCTCCGCGGTCGCCACCGCCGGTATCGCGTTCTCGTTCTTCGGCTTCCGGCAGGGCGTCGAGCTGGCCGGTGAGACCGACAACCCGAAGCGGAACGTGCCGCTGACCCTCATCGGTTCGGTCGTGCTGACCGGCATCATCTACATCCTGCTGCAGATCGCCTTCATCGGTTCCGTCCCCTCCGACGCGATCAGCGCCGAGGGCTGGAAGGCCGTCGGCGAGAACTTCTCCTCCCGCGGTGACGTCCTGGCGACGTTCGGTCCGCTTGCCGCGATCGCCGGCATCATCGGCGCCGTCTGGCTGGCCGGCCTGCTCTACGCCGACGCCGTCATCTCTCCCGGTGACACCGGCCTGATCTACACCGGCGTCACGGCCCGCATCTCCTACGCGATGGGTCGCAACAAGAACGCCCCGCAGGGTCTGTCGAAGATCAACCAGCAGGGTGTGCCGTGGGTCAGCCTGATCCTGGCCTTCATCATCGGCTGCCTGTTCTTCCTGCCGTTCCCCGGCTGGAGCAAGCTGGTCGGCTTCGTCACGAACTCCACCGTGCTCTCCTTCGGCTCCGGCCCGCTGGTGCTGCTGGCCCTGCGCAAGCAGCTGCCGAACCACGCCCGCCCGTTCTCGCTGGGCAAGTGGGTGTGGCCGGTGGCCTTCCTCGCCCTGTGGTCGACCAACCTGATCGTCTACTGGACGGGCTGGGACACCAACTGGAAGCTGTTCGTGATCATCCTCGTCGGCTACGTGCTGATGGCGATCTTCCACAAGACCAGCAAGACGGCGCTGCCGAAGCTGGACTTCCAGCACGGCTGGTGGGTGCTCGTCTGGTTCGCCGGCCTGGCGCTGATCAGCTGGCTCGGCGACTACCCGAGCGACGGCTCGTCCACCAACCTGGGCGTGCTCGACTTCAGCCTCGGCGCGGCCTGCTGCTTCGTGCTGACCGCGCTGGTCATGTGGCTCGCGCTGCGCAACCCGCTGCCGACGCACCGCGTGGAGGAGATCCTCGCGGAGGCCGGCGGCGACGAGCCGGGCGGCGAGGGCACCACGCTCGCCAAGGACGCCTGACACCGGGCGCTCCACGCACGACAGCGCGCCCCCTGCCGCTCGGCGGCAGGGGGCGCGCTGTCGTTGTGTGTGACGGGCGCGAGCAGGTCAGAGCCGCTCGACGACGTACTCCACGCAGGCCGTCAGCGCCTCGATGTCCGAGGGCTCCACGGCCGGGAACATCGCGACGCGCAGCTGGTTGCGGCCCAGCTTCCGGTACGGGTCGGTGTCGACGACGCCGTTCGCCCGCAGCGCCTTGGCCACCGCCGCGGCGTCCACGCTCTCGTCGAAGTCGATCGTGCCGACGACCTGCGAGCGCTGCTCCGGGTCGGTCACGAACGGCGTCGCGTACGGCGCCTTCTCCGCCCAGCCGTACAGCCGCCCGGAGGAGTCGGCCGTCCGCTCCACCGCCCAGGGCAGCCCGCCGCGGCCGTTGATCCAGTCCAGCTGGTCGGCCAGCAGGAACAGGGTGGCCACCGACGGCGTGTTGTACGTCTGGTTCTTGCGCGAGTTGTCGATCGCGGTCTTCAGGTCGAAGAACGCCGGGATGTGCCGGTCCGACGCCGCGATCCGCTCCGCACGCTCCAGCGCGGCCGGGGAGAACAGCGCGATCCACAGTCCGCCGTCCGCCGCGAAGGACTTCTGCGGGGCGAAGTAGTAGACGTCGGTCTCGGCGGCGTCGACCGGCAGACCGCCGGCCCCGGACGTCGCGTCGACGAGCACGAGCGCGCCCTCGTCCGCCTCCGGCACCCGCCGGATCGGCGCGGCGACGCCCGTGGAGGTCTCGTTGTGGGTGAGGGCGTAGGCGTCGACGCCCGCCTCCGCGCGCGGCTCCGGGTGGGTGCCCGGATCGGAGGTGATCACCGACGGCTCGGCCAGCCACGGCGCCGCCTTGGCCGCCTTGGCGAACTTCGAGGAGAACTCGCCGAACGACAGGTGCTGCGAGCGGGACTCGATCAGCCCGTGCGTCGCGATGTCCCAGAACGCGGTGGTGCCGCCGTTGCCGAGCACCACCTCGTAGCCCTCGGGCAGCTGGAACAGTTCGCGGACGCCCTCGCGCACCCGGCCGACGAGGTTCTTCACCGGAGCCTGGCGGTGGGACGTGCCCAGCAGCGAGCTGCCGGTGCCGGCCAGCGCGCTGAGGGCCTCGGTACGGACCTTGGACGGGCCCGACCCGAAACGACCGTCGGCGGGCTTGATGTCAGCGGGGATTTCGATATCGGCCACGTAACGAAGATAGTGCGTCGGCCGCCGTCGGCGGCGGTTGTTCCGCCCGTCGAGACGGGGGCGCGCCGCCGCACGTGAGGGCGCGGGAGCCGACACGTGTCGTCGGGACGGCAACCGCTCGTGACGCGCCGCGTGCTCAGGATGCACGCTGGGTCCATGGCAGCACAGGTGAGGGACATCGAGCAGGCGCTCCGCGCGACCGTGCGGGGCGACGTGGAGTTCGACGCGGCCGACCGCGCCCTGATGACGATGGACGCGTCCAACTACCGGCGCGTCCCCGCCGGAGTCGTCGCCCCGCGGGACGCCGACGACGTGGCGGCCACCCTGGCCGCCTGCCGCGCACACGGCGTGCCCGTGGTGGCGCGCGGCGGCGGCACCTCCATCGCCGGCCAGGCCACCGGTGTCGGTGTCGTCCTCGACTTCACCCGCCACATGAACGCCATCCGCGCCCTCGACCCGGGCTCGCGCACCGCGCTCGTGCAGCCCGGCGTGATCCTCGACGACCTGCGCGCCCGGGCCGGGACGTACGGCCTCACCTTCGGCCCCGACCCGTCCACCCACAGCCGCTGCACCCTCGGCGGCATGATCGGCAACAACTCCTGCGGCTCCCACTCCGTCGCCTGGGGCACCACCGCCGACAACCTCCGCGAACTGGAGGTCCTCACCTACACCGGCGACCGCGCCCTCCTCGGCCCCGGCGGAGGCGGCGTCCCCGACCCGCTGCGCACCGCCGGCCGCGAACTCGTACAGGGCGAGCTGGCCCGGCTGCGCACCGGCTTTCCCGAACTGCCCCGCCGCATCTCCGGCTACGCACTCGACGCGCTGCTCCCCGAGCGGGACGAGGACTGGGCACGCGCCTTCGCCGGCAGCGAGGGGACGCTCGGCGTGCTGACCGAGGCGACCGTCACGCTCGTGCCGCAGCCGGCCGTCCGCGCGCTGGCCGTCCTCGGCTACCCCGACGAGAGCGCCGCGGCCGAGGCGGCCGCCGGGCTGCTGCACCTGCAGCCGCTGACCGTCGAGGGCATGGCGAACGACCTGGTCGGCCCGGGCTCCAGGGACGCGCTGCCCCGCGGCGCCGCCTGGCTGTTCACCGAGGTCGGCGGCGCCGACGCGGGCCAGGCCCGCGCCCGCGCCGAGGAGCTGTGCCGGACCGCCGCCGAGGGCACCACCGACCACACGGTCGTCGTCGACCCCCGCGCGCAGCGCGCCCTGTGGCAGATCCGCGAGGACGCCTCCGGCACCGCCACCCGGGTGCCCGGCGGCGGCGAGGCCTGGCCCGGCTGGGAGGACTGCGCCGTGCCGCCCGCCCGGCTCGGCGCCTACCTCAAGGACTTCCGCGCCCTGCTGCGCGAGTACGGCCTGAGCGGCCTGCCCTACGGGCACTTCGGCGACGGCTGCATTCACGTGCGCATCGACTTCGACCTGCTCAGCGGCGACGGCATCCGGCGTTACCGCGAGTTCTCCGAGGCGCTCGCCGACGTCGTCGTCGCCCACGGTGGCTCGCTGTCGGGCGAACACGGCGACGGCCTGGCCCGCGCCGAACTGCTGCCGCGCATGTACGGGGACGAGATGGTCGCCCTGTTCGGCCGCTTCAAGGACTTGTGGGACCCGCGCGGGGGGCTCAACCCCGGCGTGCTCGCCCGCCCCGACCGCATCGACGCCCAGCTGCGCTTCGATCCGCTGCCGCGCAAGCCCGTGGACGTCGAGTTCGGCTACCCGCACGACGACGGCGACTTCTCCGCCGCCGTCCGCCGCTGCGTCGGCGTCGCCAAGTGCCGCAACACCACCGCGGGCGCGAACGTCATGTGCCCGTCCTTCCGCGCCACCGGACAGGAGCAGCACTCCACCCGCGGCCGGGCCCGGCTGCTGCACGAGATGCTCGCCGGCGAGGTGATCACCGACGGCTGGCAGTCCGAGGAGGTGCACGAGGCGCTCGACCTGTGCCTGTCCTGCAAGGGCTGCCGCAGCGACTGCCCCGTCAGCGTCGACATGGCCACCTACAAGGCCGAGTTCATGCACCACCACTACGCCGGCCGCCGCCGCCCGATGGCGCACTACTCGATGGGCCGCCTCCCGCAGTGGCTGCGGCTGGTCGACGCCACCCGCAGCGCGCCGCTGGTCAACGCCGCTGCCCGGATCCGGCCGCTCGCGTCGCTGGGCAAGCGGCTCGGCGGCATCGCGCCCGAGCGGGACATCCCCGAACTGGCCGCCGGCTCCTTCACCCGCTGGTGGCGGGCGCAGCCCGGCCGGGACCGGCAGGGCGACGGGCAGCAGACCGTGCTGTGGCCGGATACCTTCACCAACCACCTCCACCCGCAGGCCGGTTCGGCCGCCGTGCGGGTACTGCGCGACGCCGGGCTGCGCATCGCGGTGCCGCCGAAGCAGGTGTGCTGCGGCCTCACCTACGTCTCCACCGGCCAGCTCGACCAGGCTCGCACCGTGATGCGGCGGACCCTGGACCGCATCACGCCGGCGCTGGACGCGGGGCTGCCCGTCACCGTCCTCGAACCCTCGTGCGCGGCCGCCCTGACGACGGACCTGCCCGAGCTGCTCGGCGACGACCCGCGCGCCGCCCGGCTGGCCGGCTCGGTGCGCACGTTCGCGCAGACACTGGAGGAGTTCGCCCCCGACTGGGAGCCGCCGCGCATCGACCGGCCGGTCGTCGGCCAGACCCACTGCCACCAGCACGCCGTCCTCGGCGACGCCGCCGAGCGCCGGCTGCGTGAACGTGCCGGGCTCACCGGCGAACTGAGCACAGGCTGCTGCGGGCTGGCCGGCAACTTCGGCTTCGAGCAGGGGCACTACGACGTGTCCGTCGCCTGCGCCGAGGACCAGCTGCTGCCGTCGGTGCGGGAGGCCGAACCCGGCACCGAGGTGCTCGCCGACGGCTACAGCTGCCGCACCCAGCTGCGGCAGCTCGGCGGCGGCGACGGCCGGCACCTGGCGGAGGTGCTGGCCGAGAGGCTCTGAGCCCGCACACGGCGGAAAAAGAATGCAAGCATGCTTGCTTGTTTTTCGTTTCGCTGCCACGCTCGCTCCCATGCCGCACATCGTGCACAGCGTGCTGGAGGACCTGC
>DASSBO010000457.1:0-3105 GCA_035698655.1 Streptomyces sp. | reverse complement strand
ATGCGGGCGACGGCGAGCATCACGCCGGTGGCGATGCCGCCCATGGACGTGGGCAGTACGACCTTGAGGACGGTGCGCCACTTCGGCACGCCCAACGCCAGCGACGCCTCCCGCAGTTCGTTCGGGACGAGGCGCAGCATCTCCTCGGTGGAGCGCACCACGATCGGCATCATCAGGATGGCGAGTGCCATGGAGCCCGCGAAGCCGGAGTAGCCGAAATCGAGCAGCAGGATCCACGAGGACAGCACGAACAGGCCGGCCACGATCGAGGGGATGCCGGTCATCACGTCGACGAAGAAGGTGACGGCCTTGGCCAGCCGTCCGCCGCCGTACTCGACGAGGTAGACGGCCGTGAGCAGTCCGATCGGTGCGGCCATCACCGTGGCCAAACCGATCTGCTCGAGGGTGCCCAGCAGCGCGTGGTAGATGCCGCCGCCGGGGCGCAGGGTGATCACGCCGTTCATGGAGTGCGTGAGGAAGTAGCCGTCGACGACGCCGGCGCCGCGGGCGACCGTCTCCCACAGCAGGGAGGCCAGCGGCACGACGGCGATCAGGAAGCAGGCCCAGACGACGGCGGTGGCCGCGTTGTTGCGGGTGCGGCGTCCCCGACGGGTGCGGGTCAGGCCGGCGGCCCCGCGGGCGGCGGCGGCCGGTGCGCGGTGCGTGGAGCGGTCCACGGTGGTGTCCGTCATGCGTCGGCCCCCGAGTAGTCCTTGCGGCGGGCGATGATCAGGCGGGCGGCGCCGTTCACCAGCAGCGTGATGACGAACAGCACGAGGCCGGAGGCGATCAGCGCCTCGCGGCCGACGCCGGCCGGGGAGGCCTCCTTGAAGGAGGCCGCGATGTTCTGTGCGAAGGTGCCGCCGCCCGGGTTGAGCAGGCTGGGGTGCAGCAGGAAGTTCGGCGACAGCACGGTGGCGACGGCCATCGTCTCGCCCAGGGCACGGCCCAGGCCGAGCATGGAGGCGCTGATCACGCCGGAGCGGCCGAAGGGCAGCACGGCGGTGCGGATGACCTCCCAGCGGGTCGCGCCGAGGGCGAGCGCGGCCTCGGCGTGCATGCGCGGGGCCTGCCGGAACACCTCACGGGAGACGTTGCTGATGATCGGGATGATCATCACGGCCAGCAGGATGCCGGCGGTGAACAGCGAGCGGGCGGCGCCGCCGTCGTAGGAGAAGACCTTCGTCCAGCCCAGGTAGGTGTCCAGCCAGGTGTACAGGCCGCCCAGGTGCGGGACGAGGAACAGCGCGCCCCACAGGCCGTAGACGATGGAGGGGACCGCGGCCAGCAGGTCGATCAGGTAGCCGAGCGGTGCGGCGACCCGGCGCGGCGCGTAGTGCGAGATGAACAGCGCGATGCCGACGGCGACCGGCACGGCCAGCACCATGGCGACGACCGACGACACGACGGTGCCGAAGGCCAGCACGGCGATGCCGAAGACCGGCGGGTCGGCGTTGACGTTCCACTCGAAGGTGGTGAAGAAGTTGCCCTTGTCGGCGGCGATCGCGACGGACGCCTGCCAGCTGAGGAAGCCGGCGATGGCGGCCATCACGACCAGCAGGACGATGCCCGAGCCGCGGGCCATCCCGCTGAACACCCGGTCGCCGAGGCGGCCGCGGGTGGCGGTGGAGGCTTGGTTGAGAGCCATGTTCTCTCCGGTCTGTCGTCAGGAGAGGCTGTCGATCGTGTCGCGTACCTTCGCGATGATCTCGTCGGGCATCGGCGCGTAGTCGATGCCGGACAGCGCCTGCTGGCCGTCCTCGGAGGCGGCGTAGTTCAGGAAGGACTTGGTCGCGGCCAGCGTCTGCTTGTCGTTGCCCTTGTCGCAGACGATCTCGTAGGTGACCAGGACCATCGGGTATGCGCCCTCGGCCTTGGTCGTGTAGTTCAGCTCGAGGGTCATGTCCTTGCCCTTGCCGACGACCTTGGCGTCCGCGATGGCCTTGGAGGCGTTGGCCGTGGTGGCCGCCACCGGCTTGCTCGCGCCGGTGTCCAGCTTGACGGTCGGGATGTCGTTGCCCGAGGCGTAGGACAGCTCGAAGTAGCCGATGGCGCCCTCGTTCTGCTTGACGTTGGTCGCGATGCCGGAGGAGCCGCTCGCCGCCTGGCCGCCCTTGCCGGCCCACTTCTTGGCCGGCTCCGCCTTCCAGGCACCGGGCGCGGCCGAGTGCAGGTACTTCGTGAAGTTGTCGGTGGTGCCGGAGTCGTCCGAGCGGTGGAACGCCTGGATCTTCAGGTCCGGCAGCTTCGCGTCCGGGTTCAGCTTCTTGATCGCCGGGTCGTTCCAGTTGGTGATCTCGCTGTTGAAGATCTTGCTGATCGTTTCGGCGTCCAGCACCAGGTCGTCGACGCCGGGCACGTTGTAGCCGACGGCGATCGGGCCGCCGACCATCGGCAGGTCGATGCCCTGGCCGCCCTTGCAGATCTTCTGCGACTGCTTCGTCTCCGCGGGCGTGAGGGCCGAGTCGCTGCCGGCGAAGGCCGTGTTGCCCTGCAGGAACTCCTGGACGCCGGCGCCGGAGCCCGTCGCCTTGTAGTTGATCTTCGTGTTCTGGCAGGCCGCCTGGTAGTTCTTGATCCAGACGTCCATGGCGTTCTTCTGCGCGCTGGAGCCGGAGGCCAGCAGGTTGCCCTTGCCGTCGCAGGAGATGTTGCCCGTGGGGGCCGCCTGTGCGCCCGCGCCCGTGTTGTTGTCAGAGCCGCAGGCCGTCAGCGCCAGGGCGCCGGAGACGGCGAGAGCGCCGGCGGCGAGGGCGCGGAGCCGGGTCGTGCGCTGAAGCTTCACTGTCGTTCAGTTCCTTCCTGGTGCCGCCGGTGGGGTCGGCGCGCGGGGTGCGTACAAGCCCGAACGTAGGCGGGGCAGGTGAAGCGGCCGACGGCCCGTGGTGAACGCGGGGTGAACCTCGCCGGACCGTGCGGTGGCCGGCCGGCCGTGGCATATGACGCAGCTGACGCCCCCGGGGATTCCGTCCGGCTGCACGGGGGCGCTATCGTCGCCTCCGGCGTCGGCTGACCGGAGGCGTCGCACCCTCGGGGGAAGAGGAAGAGGAGCCATGCCCGTGCCCGTGCAGCGGGGCGAGACGCCCGTACCGTCCCCCGCGGCGG
>DASSBO010000456.1:0-9695 GCA_035698655.1 Streptomyces sp. | reverse complement strand
TAGCGGTCACCCTTGATGCGGTACTGGCCGCCCATGCCGGGGGGAGTGAGCATGCTCATGAACGCAGGTTAATGGCGCGGAGCGGATTATGCCTACCAGATGATCAGCGGCGAGCCGCCGGACAACCGGTCGTCACGGCCCGGGCACGGGCCGGCGGATTCCGGCCGCCGACTACGCCGAACGTGTGCTCTCCCGCCCGGGGCGGCTCAGTCCAGCTCGAGGACGCGGGCGTGCAGCACCTGACGCTGCTGCAGGGCGGCGCGTACGGCGCGGTGCAGTCCGTCCTCCAGGTACAGGTCCCCCCGCCACTTCACGACGTGCGCGAACAGGTCCCCGTAGAAGGTGGAGTCCTCCGCGAGCAGGGTCTCCAGGTCGAGCTGGCCCTTGGTCGTGACGAGCTGGTCAAGACGCACCGGGCGTGGGGCGACGTCCGCCCACTGGCGGGTGCTCTCCCGGCCGTGGTCGGGGTACGGCCGCCCGTTTCCGATTCGCTTGAAGATCACACGGAAAGCCTACCGGCCCTTCACGTCCTGGTGCAGCAGTGTGACAGGCCGCCAAGCACGACGAACCGCCCGAATGGGCGCGAGTGTGCCGGACATCCGCAGGAGGACACCCCGGCGCACGCATGCAGCGAGGGGCGCGTGCCGGTGCACGCGCCCCTCGCTCGGGGTCAGGACTCCGCGCGTGCGGCGTGCGGGCCGGAGTGCGCCGCCCCGGCGCTCTTCGCCTTCGCGTCGCGGGCGGCCGCGGTGTGCGGCGCCGGCGCGTCCAGGCTCCCGGTGTCCCAGGCGTAGGTGCCCACCGCGTCGGCGATGGCGTCGATGTTGGCCTCGAAGGCCGTCATGTCGACGTTGTCCAGGTCGTCACACGCCTGGTGGTAGCAGGGGTCGTAGGCCACGCCGGCCTCGCCGCCCCACAGCTGCGCCTCCTCCTCGGTCTTGATGCCCTCGGCGCCGGTGAAGGTGCCGCCGGAGGGGATGCCCGCCGCGATGAACGGGCCGTAGTCCGAGCGGCCGTCGAAGTCGGTGCCGCGCGTGGTGAAGCCCTGCGAGGCCATGAACTCGACGATGTTGTGCTCGAGCTGCGCGGACCCCTTCGGGCCCGGCCCCGCGCCGACGCCGTCCGAGTCGTCGCCGTCGTAGACGAACAGGCCGTAGTTCGGCGAGGCGACCATGTCGAAGTTCAGGTAGAGCGCGATGTCGTCCCGCTGCTGCGGCGACAGCTCCGACACGTAGTGCTCGGCGCCGAGCAGGCCCAGCTCCTCGGCGGACCACAGCGCGAACCGCACCTTGTTCGGGTGCCTGCCGTGCTTGTCCGCCTTGGCCAGCTGCAGCGCCGTCTCCAGCAGTGCGGCCGATCCGGAGCCGTTGTCGTTGATGCCCGGCCCCGCGGGCACCGAGTCCAGGTGGGCGCCGAGCATGACCACGTTGTGCGGGTCGCCGCCGGGCGTCTCGGCGATCACGTTGGGCGTGCTGCGTTGCTCCTGCTGCTCGCGGATCTCCAGGTTGACCCGCACCTCGCCCTGCTGCAGCGCGTCGGCCAGGGCCTCGCCGTCCGCCTGGGAGACGCCGCCGGTCGGGATGCGGGCCGCGTCCGGGTCGACCAGCGTGCCGTTCAGGTCGCCCTCGACGTTGTTGTAGATGACGGCCCCGACCGCGCCGGCGTCCGCCGCGTTGGCCTGCTTCTCGGCGAAGGTGCACGAGCCGCGCTTGATCAGCGCGATTCTGCCCGTGTAGTCGCCGCCCGCGAAGTCCTCCGCCTGGCAGCCGGTGTCGTCGTCCGGGGGGACCTGCGCGAGGGCTGCCTCGATGCCGCCCACCGGCGTGCTCTTGGTGTACGTCATCAGCTTGATCGGCACTTCGTGCCGGTCGGGCGAGAGGACGGTCAGCTTCTCGGCGAGCGTGTTGACGTAGGTGAAGTCGAAGTTCTGGTAGGTGACCTTGTAGCCGGCGGACTTCAGCAGTGTGCCGGCGTACAGCGCCGACATCCGGTGTCCGTTCGAACCGGCCGCTCGGGTGCCGTCGTTGCGGCGCGCGATGGCCTGCAGCACCTTCAGGTGCCGCATGGCGCCCTCGGCGCTGGTCCGCTTCACCAGTTTCCGTGCCAGCTGCTCACCGTGCTTGCCGGGGTGCGGCTCGGCCGCGGCAGGGGAGGCGGCGGTGAGCAGGAGCGGGGTGGCCAGCGCCGTCGCGGCCAGTGCGGCGACGGTGCGGAGGCGGCGTCTGGAACGGGGCGGTGCGTGCACGTGAGGGTCCTTCCCGTAGGGCTGGAGAGACGTTTCGTCCTGTCCGGCGTGGGGGGCTCCGTGTCCGCGTTGCGGACGCTTGACAGACGGTAGCCACTCGGTCGCGCTGAAGGAACAGCCAAGACGTAGATCTGTTCATATGAACGCCGTCGGCCCTACGGGAGGCACCGCCGAGCGGGTGGATCAGGCCCGGTCTCAGCGGATGTAGGCCGTCGGCGGGACGCCCACCGTCGCCGTCACGTCCCGCACCAGGTGAGCCTGATCGCTGTAGCCGAGGTCGGCGGCGAGCAGCGCCCAGTCCACCTCCGCCTCGGTGACCGCGCGCTCCAGCGCCTCGTGGATGCGGTAGCGCAGGATGCAGAACTTCGGGCTGACGCCCACGTACTCGGTGAACAGCCGCTGCATCGCCCGTACCGGGATGTCCTCCTCCGCCGCGAGCGTGGCGACCCGCCGGACCGTGCGGTCCTCGCGCACCCGCCGGACCAGCGCCATCGCGCGGTCGGCCGCCGGGTCGGGCCGCGGGCCGAGGCCGAGCAGGAAGGCGTCGAGCGCGGCCACCCGTTCGTCCTCCGTGTCGGGCCCCAGCACCCGCGCCGGCACCTCGGCGGCGGACGGCAGCCCGGGGAATGCCTCGGGCAGCGCCACGTGCCGGTCCGTCCAGGTCGCGACGGGCCGCGGCAGGAACGGCCGGAAACCGCCGGGCCGGAACTGGACGCCGCACACCCGGCCGCGGCCGGTCAGCTCGGTGGTGAACAGGCCACGCCCCGGCCCGGCCAGCTCGCCCTGCGCGGGCAGCCCGGCGCCGCGGCGCTGCAGCACCAGGTTCACGCACGGATGCGGCACGACCTGCGAGACGTGCGGCTCGGCGAGGTCCCAGTCGATCAGCCAGTAGTGCTCCACGTACGAGCGCAGCGGCCCGGCCGACTCGCGTCGGCCGCGCTGCCTGCGCGACGCGCCGTAGCGTCGCAGACTTGACTTCTCCCCAGCCGGAGCGCGGGGACTCGCCCCTCGCGGGTTGAGCTTTCTGCTTCTCAGACGGCCGCTGCCCCGAATCAACGGCAGGGGACGTGGCACGTCCAGCAGTCTTACGCCAGCTCCACAGACCTGACATTCCGCCAGCCCGGCGGTAGACCCGGACAGCGCGATTTCGGCTGACCAGGCGTAAAAAACGTTACCATGCGATTGCGGACAGTTGTCGCCCCGGCCCGACGTTGGTGCGGTAGCCCGCCGCGACGTCGACTTCGGCAGCACCCCCGACTACCTCGGCGAGGGCGACGACTGGCGTGCCCGGTTCGCCGCGGAGACCGCCGCCCTGACCGCCGCCTGGGCCGCGCCCGGCGCCGACGAGGGGGTGGCGGGGCAGCTGAACCTGCCGGCGCGGACCGTGGCGAGCCTCGCGCTGACCGACCTGACGATCCACCCCTGGGACCTGGCACGGGCCACCGGCCGGCGCTACGTGCCGGACCCGGCCGCCGTGCAGGAGCTGTTCGTGCTGGCCGAGCAGATGGGGCCGATGGCCCGGGAGAGCAAGCAGTTCGGCGAGCCGGTGCCGGTGCCCGAGGACGCGCCGCCCTTCGACCGGCTGCTCGCGGCCACCGGCCGTGACCCGCGCTGGACGCCCTCGGCCGGGTAGCGGCGGCCGCGTCCATGTCGCATTCCCGCCGGTCCGGCCGGCCGGCGGCGGCCACACTGGGGGCATGACCGGCAACGAACCGCAGAACCGGACCCCGGGTGAGGCCCGGCGGGTCCACACCCTGATGGACAGTCCGTACGGCCCGCTCACGCTCGTCGCCGCCGACGGCCGGCTCGCCGGGCTCTACATGGAGCAGCACCGGCACCGGCCGTCCCTCGAGACGTTCGGGCCGCGCGACGAGGAGCCCTTCGGTGCCGTGCGGGCCCAGCTGACCGAGTACTTCGACGGGCGGCGCACCAGCTTCGACCTGCCGCTGCACCAGGAGGGCACGCCCTTCCAGCGGACCGTGTGGCGCGGGCTGCTCGACATCCCGTTCGGCGAGACCTGGTCCTACGGGCAGCTCGCCGCACACATCGGCAGGCCGGGCGCCGCCCGGGCGGTCGGGCTGGCGAACGGCCGGAACCCGGTCAGCATCGTGGTGCCGTGCCACCGGGTGATCGGCTCGTCCGGCTCGCTGACGGGCTACGGCGGCGGCATCGACCGCAAGCGGCGCCTCCTCGACTTCGAACGACAGGGCGCCGCGGCGGCGACTATCGTCTGACTGTGCGCCCGTCCGGCGCGCAGTTCAGGGAGGGGCGGTACACATGGCGGACTTCGGTTTCACCCGGATGCATCACGTTCAGCTGTCCATTCCACCCGGGGCGGAGGACGAGTGCCGCGCGTTCTGGGGCACCGAGCTGGGGATGACGGAGCTGGAGAAGCCGCCGGTGCTCGCCGCGCGCGGCGGCTGCTGGTTCCGCGGCGGCGGCGTGGAGGTGCACTGCGGCGTCGAGCAGGACTTCTCCCCGGCCCGCAGGGCCCACCCGGGCATCCTCGTCACCTCGATCGACGACCTGGCGGCCCGCTTCGAGGAGTGCGGCCGCGAGATCACCTGGGACGAGAACTTCCCCGGCTACGCGCGCTTCCACACCCACGACGCCGTCGGCAACCGGCTGGAGTTCCTGGAGCCGCGCAGCCTCTGAGGGCGGCCGGTGGTACGGGCGCGGTCAGCCGCCGGCCTGCTTCGCCTTCCGCTTCGCCTCCTGCTTGGTGGCGCGGACGCGCTGCAGGCTGTCCGGCCCGGTGACGTCGGCGATCGACCGGTGCGAACCCTCCTCGCCGTACGCGCCGGCCGCCTCGCGCCAGCCCGGCGGCGCGACACCGTACTGCTTGCCGAGCAGCGCCACGCAGATCCGCGCCTTCTGCGTGCCGTAGCCGGGCAGCGCGTTCAGCCGGCGCAGCAGCTCGGCGCCGTCCGCGGCGTCCCGCCACACGGCCGCCGCGTCGCCGTCGTACTCGTCGACGAGATGGCGGCACAGCTGCTGCACCCGTTTGGCCATGGAGCCGGGGTAGCGGTGCACGGCCGGCTTCTGCGCCAGCAGCGCGGCGAACGCCTCCGGGTCGCGGGCGGCGATCTCGTGCGCGTCCAGGTCGTCGCCGCCCATGCGCTGCGCGATGGTGTACGGCCCGGTGAACGCCCACTCCATCGGCACCTGCTGGTCCAGCAACAGCCCGACGAGGACCGCCAGCGGGCTGCGGGCCAGCAGCGCGTCCGCCTCCGGATCCTGGGCGAAGCGAATCGTCGGTGTCATGCCCTGATGATATGACTGTTTTCGTCCTCGGATATCCCTCTTCTGCGCTGGGTAGCTCGGAGCCGACCGGGTGACATCAGGAAGGTTCGCACACGTGACTCCGAGTACGCCGAGGAAGCAGCCCTTCGAGCTGCCGGACTTCTACATGCCGCATCCGGCGCGGCTGAACCCCCACCTCGAGGAGGCGCGGGAGCACTCGCGGCGGTGGGCCGCCGGCATGGGGATGCTGGAAGGCTCCGGCGTGTGGGACACCGCCGACCTCGACGCCCACGACTACGCGCTGCTGTGCGCGTACACCCACCCCGACGCCACCGGAGACGACCTCTGCCTGGTCACCGACTGGTACGTGTGGGTCTTCTTCTTCGACGACCACTTCCTCGAGCTGTTCAAACGCTCGCAGGACCGCGAGGGCGGCCGGGCCTACCTGGAGCGGCTGGCCGCGTTCATGCCCATGGACCTGACGGCCGAGATGCCCGAACCGGCCAACCCCGTCGAGGCCGGGCTGGCCGACCTGTGGGCCCGCACCGTCCCGGCCATGTCGCAGGACTGGCGGGCCCGGTTCGCGCAGAGCACCGAGAACCTGCTGTGGGAGTCGATGTGGGAGCTCGCCAACATCGACGCCGGCCGCGTCGCCAACCCCGTCGAGTACATCGAGATGCGGCGCAAGGTCGGTGGCGCGCCCTGGTCGGCCGGGCTCATCGAGTTCGCGGCGAAGGCGGAGGTGCCGGCGGCCGTCGCCGGCACCCGGCCGCTGCGCGTGCTGCGTGACACCTTCTCCGACGGCGTCCACCTGCGGAACGACCTGTTCTCCTACGAGCGGGAGATCGGCGAGGAGGGCGAGCTGAGCAACGGCGTGCTCGTCCTGGAGACCTTCCTCGGCTGCACGACGCAGCAGGCCGCGGACGCCGTCGGCGACCTGCTGACCTCCCGGCTCCAGCAGTTCGAGCACACCGTCTTCACCGAACTCGGCCCGCTCTTCGCCGAGTACGGCCTGGACCCGGCCTCCTGCGCGGCCGTCTCCGCCTACGTCAAGGGCCTGCAGGACTGGCAGGCCGGCGGACACGAGTGGCACCTGCGCTCGAGCCGCTACATGAACGGCGGCGGCGCGACGGACACCGCCGGTGCCGGCGAGGCGTTCTGGTCGCCGACCGGGCTGGGCACCTCCGCCGCCGACCCGGCGTCCCTCGTCCGCCGGACCGGCGCCGGCCGCCTCCGGCAGCACCTGCACGTCCCGCACCAGCGCGTCGGCCCGTCCCGGCTGCCCGACTTCGACATCCCGTTCACCCACCGGCTCAGCCCGCACCTGGACGGCGCCCGGTGCAACGTCGTCGACTGGGCGCACCGGATGGGCCTGCTCCGGCCACAGCCGGGCATCCCCGCCTCCCACGTGTGGGACGAGCGGATGCTCGTCGACTTCGACCTGCCGCTGTGCGCCGCCGGCATCCATCCGGACGCCACGGCGGACGAACTCGACCTCAGCTCCGGCTGGCTCGCCTGGGGCACCTACGGGGACGACTACTACCCGGCCGTCTTCGGGCGCGTGCGCGACCTGACCGGCGCCAAGGCGTGCACCGACCGGCTGCGGCTCTTCATGCCGGTCGAGTCCGCCGGCACGCCCACGCCGGCCAACGCGCTGGAACGCGGCCTGGCCGACCTGTGGGCCCGCACCGCCGGGCCGATGCCGGTCGAGGCCCGCCGCACCTTCCGCGCGGCGGTGGAGAACATGATCGACAGCTGGCTGTGGGAGCTCGCCAACCAGGCGTACCACCGGGTGCCCGAGCCCGTCGACTACATCGAGATGCGGCGCTTCACGTTCGGCTCCGACATGACGATGGCCCTGTGCCGCCTCGCGCACGCCGACGCGATCCCCGCCGAGGTCTACCGCAGCGGCACGATGCGCTCCCTGGAGCACGCGGCGATGGACTACGCCTGCCTGCTCAACGACGTCTTCTCCTACCAGAAGGAGATCGAGTTCGAAGGCGAGATCCACAACGGCGTCCTGGTCGTGCAGAACTTCTTCGCGTGCGACTACCCGACGGCGCTGCACATCGTCGACGACCTGATGCGTTCGCGCATGCGCGAGTTCCGGCACATCGCCGACGACCGGCTCCCCGTCCTCTTCGAGGACCTGGGCCTGGACGCCGAGGCGCGTGCGGCCGTGGGGAGTTACGTGCAGGACATGGAGAACTGGATCGCCGGAATCCACGTCTGGCACCGCGACTGCCTGCGGTACCGCGAGACGGACCTCGTCAGGCACGCGGGCGGCCCGCTGGCCGTCCGCAGGCCGGAGGGCCTGGGCACCTCGGCGGCACGCCTGGTTCCCGCTCCCCGGGGCTGACTCCCGCCCGTCCGGCCCCGCGCGCGTGGCAGGATCGCGGTACCCGGGATGCCGCCCGGGCGCCCGACCGCGGTCCTGCCACCTGGGGGTTCACGAAGATGACGCTGCGCTGTGCCGTGCTGGACGACTACCAGAACGCGGCGACGGCGATGGCCGACTGGTCACCGCTCGCCGACTTGCTTGAAGTGGTCCCGTTCGCGGAACACTTCGGCACGGAGGACGAACTCGTCGCCGCCGTCGCCGACTTCGACGTCGTCGTCACGCTGCGCGAACGTGTCCGCTTCCCCGCGGCGGTCTTCGGCCGCCTGCCCCGGCTGCGGCTGCTGGTGGCCTCCGGGATGCGGAACGCGGCGATCGACCTCGGGGCGGCCCGCGCGCACGGCGTCACGGTGTGCGGCACGGCCAGTTCCGGCACCCCGCCGGTCGAGCAGACCTGGGCGCTCCTGCTCGGCCTGGCCCGCCACACCGTCACGGAGAACACGGCGCTGCGCACCGGCGGCCCCTGGCAGTCCACCGTCGGCGCCGACCTGCACGGCCGCCGCCTCGGCGTGCTCGGCCTGGGCCGCATCGGTTCCCGCGTCGCCCAGGTCGGCCAGGCCTTCGGCATGGACGTCCACGCCTGGAGCCGCAACCTGACCAAGGAGCGGGCCGACGAGGTGGGCGTCACGCCGGCCGCGTCCCTCGAAGACCTGCTGCGCGAGAGCGACTTCGTCACGATCCACCTCAAGCTCGGCGACCGCAGCCGCGGCCTGCTCGGCGCGGCCGAACTGGCCCTGATGAAACCGACCGCCTACCTGGTCAACACCTCGCGGTCGGCGATCGTGCACACCGACGCCCTGCTGGCCGCGCTGCACGCGGGCACCATTGCGGGCGCCGCGGTCGACGTCTTCGACACCGAGCCCCTCCCCGCCGACGACCCGGTCCGCACCGCCCCGCGCCTGCTGGCGACCCCTCACCTGGGCTACGTTTCCGAGTCCAACTACCGCACGTACTACACGCAGGCGGTCGAGAACAGCCGCGCCTTCCTCGCCGGCTCCCCGCTCCGCGTACTGTCCTGACCGCCGGCGCGGGCAGCGCTCGTCGTGGGCGTCAGGTGCCTGGTGCGGTCCTGGCACGGTGGGGGCCGAGTTCGTGCAGGACGGCGGTCAACTGCCCCTCGCCGAGGGCCTCGCCGGGCAGCCCGGTTCCGGGTTCCGTGCGCAGGCCGTCCAGCAGCAGCGCGAGGAACCGGCGCCAGCCGTCCGGCGCCACCGTCGTCAGCGCGGGCACGGCCCGGCCCAGGGCGGCCAGCGAGAAGAGCAGGTCGTCCGTCGAGACGTCAGACCGCATCGAGCCGTCGCGCTGCGCGCGTTCGGTCAGCACCTGGAGGGTGGCCCGGTTCTGCGCGTGCAGGGCCGCGAGGGACGGGACGCCCGGAATGGCCGCCGTCATCAGGTCGTTGGCGCCCCGGTCGGCGGCCAGCACGGCGAACGTCCCCTCCAGGTAGCCGACGAGCGCCGCCCACGGGTCCGTGTCCCGCCGGGCCTCCTCCGCCGCCGCCAGGCGTTCGGTCAGCATGCCGTGGAAGACGGCCTCGGCCAGCGCGCCCCGGTCCGGAAAGTGCCGGTAGAGCGTCGCGTTGCCCACGCCGGCGCGGCGGGCGATCTCGTCCAGCGGGACGTCCAGCCCGGCTTCGGCGAACGCCGTGCGGGCGGCCGCCGTCAACAGGTCGCGGTTGCGCTGCGCGTCGCGCCGTCGCGGCCTTCCTCCGCCGTCGGCTGTCACAACCCGTCCCTCCCGGAAACCGGAACCGTGGACCCTTCCCCGCTTCCGATGCTACCGTCGGCGATCAAAGTGGGGAGGGCTCCC
>DASSBO010000455.1:0-4584 GCA_035698655.1 Streptomyces sp. | reverse complement strand
CGGGGGGTGCGGGCGGTGCCGTGCGCTCCCCCGGCCAGCTCGTCCGCCCCCGGGACGCGCATCGAGGTGTGCGTGTCCCGGTTGGCGTCCGGCGAGGCTCCCCGGTGCACCAGCGGAACGGCACCCCGCTGCGGGGGGCCGGGCACCTCCGTGCCGTCCGGGCCGCGCAGACCCGTGCCGCGGGCGGAGCGCCGGGCGTCGTCACCGCCGTCGTAGCTCTCCTCGGGCTGGTCGTCGATGTCCAGCACCGGCAGCCCGGCCAGCGAGGGCAGCAGTTCCCGCAGCCGCGGCGCCAGCTCCGCGGCCCGCAGCCGGGAGGCGGGCGCCTTGGCCAGGCACTGGTGGACGAGCCGCCACAGGTCGTCGGGGATGCCGGGCAGCGGGGCGACGGTCTCCGTCACATGCCGGCGCAGCACCGCGCCGGGGTGGCCGCCGCCGAAGGGCGTGAAGCCGGCGAGCAGCTCGTACAGCACGGTGGCGAGCGCGTAGATGTCGACGGAGGCGCGCGGCGGCAGCCCTTCGACCAGTTCGGGCGCCAGGTAGTCGGGGGTGCCCACGATGCGGGACGGCACCCCGGCCGACCCGGCCGCGGCCCGCGGCGGCCCGGTGCGGCGCGGATGGTCGATGAGCTTGGCGACGCCGAAGTCCGTCAGCAGGGCGCGCGGCGCACCGCCCGGCCCGGCCGGCGACTGCGCGTCGAGCAGCACGTTCTCCGGCTTCACGTCGCGGTGCACGACGCCTGCGGCGTGCGCGGCGGCGAGCGCCTCGGCGACATCGGCCGCCACCGCGACCGCCGCCTGCGGCCGCAGCCGGCGCTCGTGCACCAGCCGGGTGCGCAGGTCGGGGCCGCGCACCAGGTCCATGACCAGGGCCAGGTCGGCCCCGTCCACCACCAGGTCCCGCACGCCCACCAGGCGGGGATGGCTGAGCGAGAGCAGCGCGGTGCGCTCCTGGAGGAAGCGGCCGACCAGGTCCTGGTCGGAGGCGAGGTCCTCGCGCAGCAGCTTGATCGCCACCGGTCCTTCGGGTCCCTCGCCGAGCCACACCGTGCCGGCGCTGCCGCGCCCCAGAATCCGATGAGCCGTGTAGCGACTGCCGATCTTCCGTGTCGTCACGGCGACAAAACTACGCGCCGAGGGCGCACGCGCAGGCATAGAGGACGTCAATTGTCACTTACGCGAGTGATTTTCCGCGCGGAAGTCGATAAATCGCCGAACTCGGCGCTGTGCCGGCGCTATGCCGCGCTGCCACCGCTCGAGCCGAGGCTGTCGAAGAAGTCGCCGACGGAGGAGAAGAAGTCCTGCGTCGCCTCCCACCAGCTCTTGCCCTCCGCCCACCACTCGGGCACCGGGGTGAAGTTCCACACCAGCACGCAGATCAGCACGAAGATCGCGATCACGAACAGGCAGCCCTTGAGGCAGCCGAGTCCGGGGATGTGCATGGGGTTCGCGCTGCGCCCGCGCGGCTCGCGTGGGGCCGGACGCGGCGGCGGCGCACTGCGGCGCGGCGGCGGGCCCTGCCGGCGGGGCGAGGGCTGCTGCGGACGGGGCTGCGGACGGTGCTGCGGCGGGTACGGCCGCTCGGGCTGCTGCTGCGGGGCCGGGCGGCGCTGCGGGCGGTGCCGCAGCGGGTCCATCCCCGGGTCGAGCGGCTGGACCTGCGTCTGCTCGTTGCGGCCGCGGGCGGCGCGCATCTGCGACTCCCACGGGTGCGGGCCCGCGGGCCCGCCGGGCTGCCCGCCGCCGGACTGCCCGCCGCCGGGCATGGGCGGCATGACCTGGGTCGGGTCGCTGTTCTGCCCACCGGGGCCGCCCTGGCCGCCGGGGGCGCCGCTGTGCGGCAGGACGTTCGTCGCCGAGTTCGGGTCGTAGGCGAAGGCGCCGCCGGCGTCCTGGCCGCTGTAGGGCGGCAGGGCCTGCGTGGGCGCCGCGTCGCCGGTGAGCGTGCCGCCGGGCGCGGTCATGGGCGACGGGTCGGGCATCAGCAGCGCCGCCACGCCGATCGCGGCCGTGGCCTGCTCGGGGGTGGCGTGCGCACCGACGCCGGAGGCGACGGTCCGCAGGCCGGCGGCCAGGTTCTCGGCGCTGGGCCGCTCGTCGGGGTTCTTCCGCAGGCACCGCTCGATCACGGTCCACAGCGGGTCCGGCACGCCGGGCGGCCGCGGCGCCTCCTCGGCCGCGTGCCGGTGCAGCACCTCTATGGTGTTGTCGCCGGAGAACGGCGGATGCCCGGTGACCAGCTCGTACAGCAGGATGCCGGCGCCGTAGACGTCGACGGCGGACGTCTGCGGGCGCCCCTCGACGGACTCCGGCGCGACGTAGGCGGGGGTGCCGACGAACTCCTGGGTGTGGGTGAGCCCCGGCGAGTCGGCCAGCCGGGCGATGCCGAAGTCGGTGAGCATCGGCCGCATGCCGTCCGGACCGTCGGCGAGCAGCACGTTCGCCGGCTTCAGGTCCCGGTGCACGACGCCGTCGGCGTGGCTGGCGGCCAGCGCGTCCGCGACCTGCGCGGTGAGCAGAGCGGCGCCGACCGGCGAGAACGGGCCGTACTCGCGCAGGTAACGGTGCAGGTCGGGGCCGTCGATCAGGTCCATGACGAGCGCGAGCAGGTCGCCCTCGACGACGAGGTCGCGCGTGCGGACGATGTTGGGGTGGGTCAGGCGCAGCAGGACCGAGCGCTCCCGCAGAAAGCGCATCACGATGTCCGGGTCGCTCGCCAGCTCCTCCTTGAGGACCTTGATCGCCACGGTCTCCCCGGGCTGCCCGGCGACCGCGGCCTCCTCCCCCGCCGACTGGTTCTGCCGCGCCCGCCAGACGGTGCCCGTGGCGCCGCGCCCGAGAGGCTCCTCGAGCAGGTACTTGCTGCCTACCGGCCGCACGTCATGAGCTCCCTGGTCTCGTCCTGCAGTCCCCGCAACTGTAACGGCGCGAGGCACGCCGCCGTCCTGCTCGACGCGGGCCTGTCCGACCGACCCCTTATCGTGGAGCGCGCGTCACTCTGTGTAGGGTCGTGGGGTTTGATCTTAGAGGCCGGGGGGCCGGGGGAATGGGGGAAGCGCGTGCCTGAGGAGATGCCGTTCGAGGCCGCGGCGCTGGTGGGCGAGTTTCGCAGGCGAGCGGTGCTGGTGCCGCTGGTCGACGGCGGCCTGATGTCGGCAGAGCAGGGCGGCCTGCGCTGGCTGTTCGCGTTCACCAGCCAGGACACGTTCGCCGCGTTCACCCGGCAGCGCGACGAGGGCCCGGCGGACGGCGAGTGGGAGTGCGCGTCCGTGTACGGGGCGCGGCTGCTGGACGAGGTGATCCCGGCGCTGGACTTCCCGTGCGGCGTGGCGGTGGACGCCGGCAGCGAAGGCGGGGTGCTGCTGCCGCCGGTGCGGGGGCATCGTCCCGCCGTCGGCGGCGCTCGACACACAGGCCGAGGGGGAACAGGCGTGAGCGGCGACGGCTACGCATTCGACCCGGAGGCGGCCAAGAAGATCGAGAAGGGCCTGAACGACGCGATCGCGGAGCTCAATGAACTGGGCTTCGACATTCAGGCACAGATGGGACGGGGCTTCGACGACCTTCAGTTGTCCCACATGGAGGCGGGCCACCCGGGTCTGGAGGCCACGTTCGAGAACTTCTGCGAACGCTGGGGCTGGGGCGTGCGGAACGGCGTCCAGGACGCGAACACGCTGGCCGCTGGGCTGGGCCTGTCCGCGGGGATCTACTACGAACAGGAGCAGTACGTCGAGGGAACAGTCAACTTGACCCGGTCCTGAAGGACCGGGCTTGGAGGTAGCGCCCGACTGGCTGCCGGGGGGCTCCTCCGTCCAGACACCCTCTATGGGGTGGCGGGGACGCGTGACTCACGCCCCGCAGTCCACGCGTGCTCGCCTCTGCGGGCGAGCACGTGGGAAGCGTTCCGGTCGGCGTGCGCAACGACGCCGCACGACCGGCATACGAATTTGGCCTGGGAGACGCGGTTGAGCCGGTCGACGTGTCCGCAGGCCGCGCACTCCTTGGAGGAGTGGGCGGGGTTGACGAACACGAGCGGGACTCCGGCCCGGCGCGCTTTGTAGACGATGAAGTCTCCAAGCTGGGCGAAGGCCCAGGAGTGGAGCGCGACCCGTTGGGGCTTGCGGAGCCGTACCCTCTGCCGGATCCCCTTGAGTTCTTCCAGGGAGATCCCGCGCGAGGTGCGTTCAGCCTCGGTCACGATCGTCTTCGCGATGACATGGTTGGTGTTCTTCACGTGCCGCTGTTCCCGGCGGGAGCGTGCCTTCAGCCGCCGCCTGGCGGACTTGGTGCCCTTGGCCTGGAGCTTCTTTCGCAGGGCAAGCTGCCGCTTGCGGTAACGGTTCAGCCCGCGTCCTGCCGCCTGGTAACCGGTGGAGGCGGTGGCGATGTTGACGATCCCGAGATCCACGCCGATGAACCCGTCCGGCTCGTACTGCTCAGCCTCGGGAACCTCACACGTCGCGATCAGATAGCACACGCCGTCGCGTTCGATCAGGTCCGTCTCGCCCTTGCGGTACTGCCGGAGGATCTTGAGCGCTGCAGGAGAGCAGGCGAACGAGACGTTCTTGATGCGCCCCGCAGTGGT
>DASSBO010000454.1:0-2275 GCA_035698655.1 Streptomyces sp. | reverse complement strand
ACTATGTACTGGTCACCGGCAACCTGAACGGACCGCGCACCCACCACCCCTCCCCCCGTAGCCAGCGCCTTTCAGCACCTGCATAGGGGAGCACCCGCATTGTTTCCGTCCAGCGGGCGCGCCACGAACGCGCCAACCGATCGTGCCACCGGCGTGTACACAACCGAGAAAGTCAGGGCAGCCGCGCTACTCGCCGTCCGTCTCCCCGCGCGCCCGCGCCCGGGCCCGCGCCCGGGCCTCGGCGCGGCGGCGGGCCTCGGACGGGCGGCGGACGGCGTCCTCGGGCTGGTCGATGTCGGCGATGTCGTCGACGTCCTCGTCGCGCGTCTCGTCCTCCCACAGCCGTCGGTACTTCGCGTCCCGCACCTTGAGCAGCACGCTCGCGCACAGCGCCGAGAGGACCGAACCGGCCAGCACGGCGGCCTTGACGTGGTCGGTGAGTTCGCCGCCGCCGAAGGCGAGTTCCCCCACCAGCAGCGACACGGTGAAGCCGATGCCGGCCAGCAGTGCGACCCCGGCCACGTCGGACCAGGACAGGTCGGGGTTGAGCCGGGCGCGGGTGAAGCGGGCGGCCAGGTACGTGCCGCCGAAGACGCCGACGAACTTGCCCACGACCAGACCGAGCAGCACGCCCAGCGGCTCCGGCTGCCGGAAGAGGTCCGTCAGCGCCCCGCCCGTCACGCTCACCCCGGCCGCGAACAGCGCGAACAGCGGGACGGCCACACCGGCCGAGATCGGCTCGGCGTGGTGCCCGATCCGTTCGGCGGGGGAGACCTCCTCCAGCGGCTGCCCGTCGGTGCCCTTGCGCGGCCGCACCCGCAGCAGCATGCCCATCGCGACGCCGGCGATCGTGGCGTGGACGCCGCTGTTGTACATCAGCGCCCAGATCACCACGGCCAGCGGCAGGTAGAGGTACCAGCCGCGCAGGTGCAGCCGGTGGTGCATGAGCCAGAACAGCGCCAGACCCGCCAGCGCCCCGCCGAACGCGGCCCAGTTGAGCGTGGAGGTGTAGAAGACGGCGATGACGAGGATGGCTCCGAGGTCGTCGGCGATGGCCAGCGTCAGCAGGAACGCGCGGATGCCCGACGGCAGATGCGTGTTGATCAGGGCCAGGACACCCAGGGCGAAGGCGATGTCGGTCGCCATCGGCACCGCCCAGCCGTCCAGCCGCCCGCCCGCGGAGCCCGCCAGTGCCACGTACACGCCCGCCGGCACGGCCATCCCGCCGAGCGCGGCGAGCACCGGCAGCGCCGCCGCCGCGGGTCTGCGCAGTTCACCGACGACCAGTTCCCGCTTCAGCTCGATGCCGGCGACGAAGAAGAACACCGCCAGCGCCCCGTCGGCGGTCCAGTGCGCCACCGACAGGTCGAGGCCGAGCGCCGGGATGCCGAAGTGGAAGTCGCGGACGGTCTCGTAGACGTCGCCGAGCGGCGAGTTCGCCCACACCAGGGCGACCACGGCGGCGGCCATCAGGACGAGGCCGCCGACGGTCTCGGTGCGCAGCGCGTCGGTCAGGTAGCGGCGTTCCCGCGCGGAGGGCAGCGCGAAGAGCAGCAGGCGGGCGGCGGGGCCGCGGTCGGTGCGCGAGCGGGGCATGAGGCTGGGGTCTCCCGGGTGAGAGGTCGGCAGGCAGGCGTGATACGCCGCCGACCAGACTTCCCGGCTCGCCTCGGATCGCTGTTGTGTGTTCCTCCACCCTACCCGGTCGGTTCAGTTCAGCTCGGCGAACGACTCCACCGCGCCGGTCCGCCCCGTCACGATGATCACGTCGCCGGGCTCGACGACCGTCTCCGTCGTGGCGTGCGTGAAGTCCATCCCGGGGCGCTTGATGCCGACGACCGTGACGCCGAACCGGGTGCGGATCCGCGACTCGCCCAGCGGCACGCCCGTGACGGCGCCCGGCGCGACCGTCTTGACGAGGGCGAAGTCGTCGTCGAACTGGATGAAGTCCAGCATCCGGCCGGTCACCAGGTGCGCGACGCGCTCGCCCATCTCGTACTCGGGCAGCACGACGTGGTGGGTGCCCAGCCGTTCCAGCACCTTGCCGTGCTGGCGGCTGATGGCCTTGGCCCAGATGTTCGGCACGCCGGCGTCCAGCAGGTTCGAGGTGACCAGGATGGACGCCTCGACGTGGGTGCCGATGCCGACGACGGCGCTGGAGAACTCGTGGACGCCCAACTGGGCCAGCGTCTCGGCGTCCGTGCAGTCGGCGACGGCCGCGTGCGTCAGGTCGTCGCTGTACTGCTGGACGAGCCGCGGGTCGCTGTCCAGGCCC
>DASSBO010000453.1:0-7605 GCA_035698655.1 Streptomyces sp. | reverse complement strand
GCACGCCCGCGTCATGACGGGCCGCGCCGGCTAGGACGCGGCGCGCCCGGCGACGCCGTCAGTGCGGGATGGTGTCGATCAGTTCCCGGGCACCTTGGCGCAGCAGCGCGACCGCCACCGACATGCCGAGGGTGGCCGGGTCCAGGCAGCCGGCCTGCTCCGTCGCCTCCAGCACCTTCTTGCCGTCCGGGGAGAACACCCGGCCGCGCAGCGTCAGTTCACCGTCCTCGCCGGTGGTCGCGAAGCCGGCGATCGGGGAGTTGCAGTGGCCCTGCAGCACGTGCAGGAACATCCGCTCCGCGGCCGTCTCCCGCCACGTGGGGGCGTGGCCGAGTTCGGAGACGGCGTCGATGACGTCGGTGTCGTCCTCGCGGCACTGCAAACCGAGCACCCCGGCGCCGATCGGCGGGCACATCGTCTCGACGGGCAGCACCTCGGTGATGACGTCCGTGCGGCCGATCCGCTCCAGACCGGAGACCGCCAGGATGAGGGCGTCCGCCTCGCCGGCGTGCATCTTCTCCATGCGCCGGTTGGCGTTGCCCCGCATCGGCACGCACTCCAGGTGCGGGTGCGAGATCGCCAGCTGCGCCACGCGGCGCACCGACGAGGTGCCGACGCGGGCCCCCTCCGGCATCTCGGCGAGCGTCAGCCCGTCGGGGTGGATGACGGCGTCGCGCACGTCGTCCCGCTTCGTGTAGGCGGCGAAGACGGTGCCCTCGGGCAGTGGCCGGTCGGCGGGGATGTCCTTCATGCAGTGCACCGCGAGGTCGGCCACGCCGGCGAGCAGTGCCGCGTCGACCTCCTTGGTGAACGCGCCCTTCCCGCCCAGCACCGACAGGTCCCCCATCCACCGGTCACCGGAGGTGGTGACGGGCACGACCTCCGTGGTGATGCCGGGGTACAGCGCGGCCAACTCGGCACGCACCCGCTCGACCTGGGCGAGAGCCATCGGGGAGGAGCGGGAGACGATGCGGATCAGATCGGCAGCCATGAGACGACGATAGACCGTCAGCTCCGGGCCCCCGCGCCCGGGCGCCGGTCCCGGCCGGGGCGGGCCGGGGCGGGCCGGGCCCGGGGGGGTTCCCGTGTGTTCGCGGCAATCACGTTGCCGCGAACACACGAGGTCCTGGATTACGTGGCAGGTTAGCGCGGCCAGGTGGCTGGCGCGGCTACGATCGCCCCTGTGACTGCACCGGTGGCGCAACCTGCGTTCGGGACGCTGCTGCGCCAGTGGCGGGAACGCCGCCGGACCAGCCAGCTCGACCTGGCAATCGAAACGGGCGTGTCCGCCCGGCACGTGAGCTTCGTGGAGACCGGGCGCTCGCAGCCCAGCCGGGACATGGTGCTGCGGCTGGCCGAACAGCTCGACGTCCCGCTGCGGGAACGCAACGTGCTGCTGCTGTCCGCCGGCTACGCGCCCGCCTACCCGATGCGCACCCTCGACGACGAGGAGATGACGCCGGTCCGCGACGCGCTCGAGAAGATCCTGGACGGCTACCGGCCCTACCCGGCACTCGTCGTCGACCGCGGCTGGAACCTCGTCGCCGCCAACTCCAGCGTGTCCGTGCTCACCGGCGGCGCCGACGCCGACCTGCTGGAGCCGCCGGTCAACGTGCTGCGGCTCAGCCTGCACCCGCGCGGCGTGGCCCCCGCCATCCGCAACCTGGCGCAGTGGCGCGGCCACATCCTGCACCGGCTCGCCCGGGAAGTCGCCGTCACCGCCGACAGCGACCTCGCCGCACTGCACCGCGAACTCCTCGACTACCCCGGCGGCACCGAACAGGCGCAGGACAACGCCCTCGCCGTGCCGCTGCGCCTGCAGGTCGACGACCACGAACTGGCCTTCTTCAGCACGGTCACCACCTTCGGCACCGCCGTGGACGTCACCCTCGCCGAACTGAGCATCGAGGCCTTCCTGCCGGCAAACGAACCCACCGCACAAGCCCTCCGCCGGCTCTCGGCCGAGTAGGCACTGTCACAGGTGGATGTCATGATCCCTGGCGACATCGAGGCGCGGGATCGGAGCACATGGTGGAGCAGGCGGTTGAGGCGATAGCCGAGGCACTCGTCGCGAAGGCGCCGCGTGAGTGGACGCACGTGGTGATGCACGCTCGTGCGGGAGGCGGCGGCAGCAGCGTGAGCGGCGGCTACGAGCCCGACCCGGGCGGCTGGCACTGCCTGCCCAACTGCCACCGGGCGCTCACGGCGGTGGCTGAGGAGCTGCGCGGGGAGCGCGGCTGGGAGTCCGTCAGCCTGGAGATGAGGTGCGAGGCGTCCGGCGACTACCGGCTCGTCGTCTTCGACGGCACCGTCAGCCGTGACGGGGACGGCTACCAGGTGGTGCTCGACCCCGAGCACCGGCTGTCTCAGCCCGGCCTGCGTCAGGAGGGGAGTACGTCCGCACCCGCGGGCGATCCGGACCTCGCCGTCTCCCGGTTCCGCGCCCTCCTCGACCGGCGTGCCGCGATCCTCGGGCGCCCCGAGGAACTGCCGCCGCCGGCCGGCGAGGCCGCCGTCGCGGAGACCGAACGCCGGTTGGGACGCCGGCTGCCCGCCGACCTGCGGGCGCTCTACGCGCTCGCCGACGGGGACGGCGACCGCGGGCTGTTCAACGGCGACGCCTGGCTGCCGGTGGCGGCCATCGCCCAGGAGCACACCCCCTGGGGGCCGAGCGAACGCCCCTGGTTCGGCTGGGACCTGGAATGGGATGCCGTCGTCTTCGACGCCGCCCCCGCCGAGACCGTGCGCCGCTGCGGAGGCCACCCCGGCTGGCTGCGGTTCGCCACGCGGTACGACGGCAACTTCCTGGCCGTCGACACGGTCCCGGCCCGCAACGGCCGCCCAGGACAGGTCATCATCACCGGCCGGGACTACGACGACGGCCCCGCCCACCTGGCCGGCTCGGTGACCGAGCTGCTCGGCCACCACCTGGAACTGCTGGACCAGGGGCGGTGGGAGAAGGACGGCGAGGACATCCAACTGCTCCCGGCGCGCAGCGCTACGGACACCACACATCTCATCGGCAAAGGCATCCCGGAGGAGGTCCCGGGCACCCTGCAGGCCATCCACATCAACGACGCCGGCCTGGTCGACCTCGCTCCGCTCGCCGCCGCTCCCGGCCTCCGCCGGCTGCACCTCAACCGCTGCGCCACCGCCGATCTGTCACCCGTGCGCGAGCTGCCCGTCGAGTCCCTGCGTGTCGTCCTCGACGGTGACGGCGACCTGACGCCGTTGGAGGGGCACGGCCAGCTGGCCTCCCTGGAGCTGGCCACGACCGGGCCGGTCACGCTCGCACCGCTGCGCGGCCTGCCACGCCTGCACGGCATCGACCTCTCGGCAGCCGATGTGACGGAGCCGGCCGTCCTTCGTGACCTGCCGGAACTGCGTTATCTGGCGCTGACGCCCGGCCAGTGGGCCCGGCTGTCGGCTCAGGGCCAGGTGCCGGCCGGCCTCGCCGCCGCCCGGCTCGCCGCGCCGGACGCCGGTCTCGACGACGCCCTCGCCTGGGCCGCCCGCCTCGGCGTCGACACCCGCAGCCCCCTCCGCATCACGGGTGCGGTCGCTGCCTGACGGCCGTGCGGAGAGGCCGGCCGGGCCGGCCGGCGTCAGGGACCCGGGCGGAGACGTGCCCGGCCCGTCAGCTCCGTCAGCCAGGGGTGGCCCGGGTGGACATGCTCCAGCCACCCGCCGAGGGCTTCCCGTCGCGCCCGGCTCAGCAACGGCAGGACCGCGGCGAAGTCCGCCTGGTCCTTGGGCCGGTTCGCCTTGGCCTTGAACAGCAGAACCAGCTCCGGCACCAGGTACGGGATGCCGTCGGGCGTCCGCTCGATGATCGCGTCATACGGCAGCCGCAGCCCCTCGTCCCTGCGGCAGATCCACGTCCCGCCCTCGTGCGGCTCACGGAAGGTGTCGAGCAGGTACCGGCCGCTCGCCGGGTCGCGCAGCCAGGTCTGGTGCGTGGCCGCCAGCACCGGCTCTTCCGCCGCCGCCCAGACCCGCCCCGAGCCCACCGCGTCCCACACGTACTCCGGGAAGCGGTCCCGGATCTCCGGGAACCGCGCGGCGGGTACCGCGATCTCCAGATCCCCGTGCGGTCGCGACTGTTCCCCGCGGAACAGGTCCAGCGCCCACCCGGCCGCGACGCACCACGGCGTGCTGACCCCGGCCAGCCGCTCGGCGGCCTGTTGCGGACGCCAGGCCTGCGCCCACCGGTCTTCCAGGTCGTCGGCTCCGAGCACGGTGCCGCCCGGCGGCAAGGATGCGGTCATCGGCTCAGCGTACTGCCGCCACTCGCCGGTCCCGTGCCCGAACGGGCAAGTTGGTCCGGACTATTGACGCGTCCGCAACAGGCGGTCAGCATCCGGCAGGGAGAGCGCTCTCTCGAACCGTCTTCCCAGACCGAGGAGATAACCCCCATGCCTGCTCCTCCCGGCAGCGTCGTGCTGCCGAACAGACCGTCCGCCGGCCGGCGGCGAGCGGCCGTCGCCTCGCTCGTCGTCGCGGTCGTCGCGGCGCTGCTGCTCGTCGCTCCCGCGCAGCGGGCGGACGCCGCCTCCGTGCTGCTGTCGCAGGGCAGGTCGGTGACGGCCTCCAGCCAGGAGAACGCCGGGACACCCGCCGGCGCCGCGGTCGACGGCGATGGCGGCACCCGGTGGTCGAGTGCCTGGTCCGACCCGCAGTGGCTGCAGGTCGACCTGGGCGCCACCGCGTCCGTCGACCGGGTCGTGCTGCGCTGGGAGGCCGCTTACGCCACGGCCTACCGCATCGAGTTCTCCGACGACGGCTCACACTGGTCGACGGCCTACTCCACGACCACCGGCGCCGGCGGCACCGAGACGGTGGACGTCTCCGGTACCGCCCGCTACGTGCGGATGTACGGCACCGCCCGCGCCACGCAGTACGGCTACTCCCTGTGGGAGTTCCAGGTCTACGGCACGACCAACGGCGACGGCGACGGCGGCCCCGTGCAGGGCGGCGGCGACCTGGGCCCGAACGTGCACGTCTACGACCCGTCGATGTCCGCATCCGAGATCCAGGCGGACCTCGACGCCGTCTTCCGGCAGCAGGAGTCCGCGCAGTTCGGGGACGGCCGCTACGCGCTGCTGTTCAAGCCCGGCACCTACAACGGGCTCAACGCCCAACTCGGCTTCTACACGCAGATCGCCGGGCTCGGCCGCAACCCGGACGACACCACCATCAACGGCGACATCACCGTCGACGCCGGCTGGTTCGACGGCAACGCCACGCAGAACTTCTGGCGTTCGGCCGAGAACCTCGCCGTCCGGCCCGTCAACGGCACCGACCGCTGGGCCGTCGCGCAGGCCTCCTCGTTCCGGCGCATGCACGTACTGGGCGGACTGAACCTGGCGCCGTCCGGGTACGGCTGGGCCAGCGGCGGCTACATCGCCGACAGCCGCATCGACGGCACGGTGAGCCCGTACTCGCAGCAGCAGTGGTACACCCGCGACAGCTCCGTCGGCGGCTGGAGCAACGGCGTGTGGAACATGGTCTTCTCCGGCGTGGAGGGCGCGCCGGCGCAGAGTTTCCCCGACCCGCCCTACACCACGCTGCAGACCACCCCGGTCTCCCGCGAGAAGCCCTACCTCTACCTGGACGGCAGCGAATACAGGGTGTTCGTGCCGGACAAGCGGACCGACGCGCGCGGCGTCAGCTGGGACGGCGCCGGGACGCCGGGCACGTCGTTGCCGCTGGACCGGTTCTACGTCGTCAAGCCCGGCGCCACCGCGGCCACCATCAACACCGCGCTGGACCAGGGCCTGAACCTGCTGTTCACGCCCGGCATCTACCACGTCGACCAGACCATCCAGGTCGACCGCCCCGACACGGTCGTGCTCGGGCTGGGCCTGGCCACGATCATCCCGGACGACGGCGTGACGGCGATGCGCGTCGGCGACGTGGACGGGGTGCGGCTCGCCGGCTTCCTCATCGACGCCGGCCCGGTCAACTCGCAGACCCTGCTGGAGGTCGGACCGCAGGGCGCGTCCGCCGACCACTCCGACGACCCGACGACCGTGCAGGACGTCTACTTCCGCATCGGCGGCGCCGGCCCCGGCAAGGCCACGACCAGCCTGGTGGTCAACAACGACGACACCATCATCGACCACACCTGGGTATGGCGCGCCGACCACGGCGCCGGGGTCGGCTGGGAGACCAACCGCGCCGACTACGGGGTGCGCGTCAACGGCGACGACGTGCTCGCGACCGGCCTGTTCGTCGAACACTTCAACAAGTACGACGTCGAGTGGTACGGCGAGCGCGGACGGACGATCTTCTTCCAGAACGAGAAGGCCTACGACGCGCCGAGCCAGGCCGCCATCGAGCACGACGGCATCCGCGGCTACGCCGCCTACCGGGTCGACGACTCCGTCGACACCCACGAGGCGTGGGGGCTGGGCAGCTACTGCAACTACACCGCCGATCCCTCGATCCACCAGGGCCGCGGCTTCAAGGCACCGGTCACGTCCGGCGTCCGGTTCCACGACGTGCTGGTGATCTCGCTGGGCGGCAAGGGGCAGTACGACCACGTGATCAACGACACCGGGTCGCCCACTTCGGGCTCGGACACCATCCCCTCCACCGTGGTCTCCTACCCATAGGCCGCGCCGGTGGTGCGGGGCACAGCCGCGCCCCGCACCACCGGCTTCAGCCGGCCAGCGCGTGCAGGAGGGCGGCGGCCAGGGCGGTGCGTTCCGTGAAGTGGGGCAGGGAGAGGTGTTCGTGGCGGGCGTGGGCGCCCGCGCCGACCGCGCCGAGGCCGTCGAGGACCGGCAGGCCCAGGCCGGCCACGAAGTTGCCGTCGCTCGCGCCGCCCACCGAGCGTTCCGCCAGCTCGAAGCCGAGGTCGGCGGCGACGCCGCGGGCCAGCGCGTAGAGGTCGGCGGTGCCGGGGCCGCGTTCCATCACCGGGCGGTTCCACTCGCCGCGCACGGTCAGCGTCGCCCGCGGATCGTGCGGCGTGAGGGCCGCCAGGGCCGCGTCGATGCGGTCCGCCTCGGCCCGGCCGGCGACCCGCACGTCCAGGTGCGCCCAGGCCCGGCCCGCGGTGACGTTGGAACGGGTGCCGCCCGTGATGACGCCCGCGTTGACGGTGGTGCCGGCCGCGCGGTCGGTCAGGCCGTGCAAAGTGAGGACGGCGCGGGCCAGTTCGTCGACGGCGCTCACGCCGTTGTCCGGGTCGAGGCCGGCGTGTGCCTCCACTCCCGTCGCCTCGATCTCGAAGATGCCGACGCCTTTGCGTGCCGTCTTCACCGCGCCGTCCGCCGCCGCCTCGAAGACGAGGCCGGCGGCGGTGCCGGCGGCCTCCGCCTCGATGACGGGACGGGAGGCCGGGCTGCCGGTCTCCTCGTCGCCGTTGAGCAGCAGGCGCACCGGCGGCCGGGGCAGGCCCGCCGCGTCCAGGGCGCGCAGCGCCCAGACGGCCTGCACCAGTCCGGCCTTCATGTCGAAGACACCAGGCCCGGTCACCTTCTCCTCGGTGACGGTGAAGGGGAGTTCGTCGAGGGTGCCCAGCGGCCACACCGTGTCGTCGTGGCAAAGGAGCAGCACCGGCGGTACGTCCGGCGCTGCGGCGCCGCCCGTGCCGGC
>DASSBO010000452.1:0-3670 GCA_035698655.1 Streptomyces sp. | reverse complement strand
TGGCCGTCTCGACGCCGCGGCTGATGTCGGCGCTGGTCGAGGAGGCCGTGAGCGTCGGCGACCTGGTGCGGCTGCTGCGCTTCTCGCAGGGCGACGCGAACCTGGTGGAGCTGACGCTGGCGCCGGAGGCGGCGCTGGCCGGCACCCGGGTCGGGGACGTCACCTGGCCGGAGGACACCACGCTGGTGACGATCATCCGCGGCAACCGGGTCCTCACCCCGGACCCGGACGACGCCCTGGAGCCGGGCGACGAGATGCTCTTCGTCGCGGCGCCGGACCGGGAGCAGCAGCTCGAGCAGCTGCTGTCGGTGCGCCGCCACACGGAGGACTAGCGGGACTGCGCCCGCTGCCCCGCCCGCTCCCCGCGGGCGGAACGGCAGCGGCCCGTCCGCGTCAGCGGCGGTGGCGGCCGCCGCCCGCGCGCGGCGGGGCCTCCGCGGCGGGGGTGTCCGCCGGCTCTTCGGCCGCGTCAGCGGCCTCGGCGGCCTTGGCCGCCTCCTCTTCCGCCTCCATCTCGGCGATGACGTTGATCGGCGGCGGGGCCTTCGCCAGGAAGATCCAGGTGAGGTAGACGGCCAGCAGGAACGGCGGGATCTTCAGCGCGATGGTCACCCAGCCGAAGCGGGTGGTGTCGCCCCAGATGTAGAGGGGGAAGAGGATCGCCGACTTGGCGAGCAGGATCCATCCCCACGCGTAGCTGGCCTTGACGTACGCCCGCTTGCGGCCCGGGTTCCGGGTGCGCCAGGACAGGTTCTCCTTGAAGGCCGGCCCCAGCAGCAGGCCGAGCAGCGGATAGCCGGTGGCGGCGGTGACCAGGTAGGCCAGTGCCAGACCGAGCGTGTACAGCATGCCCGGCAGGTAGAAGTCCTTCGCGTTGCCGGTGGCCATGGCGAAGACCACACCGATGACGACGCCGAAGACGCCGCTGAAGGCGTGCTTCATGGTGCTGCGGGTCGCGAGCCGCGCGATGACGAGCACGCCGGCCACGATCAGCGCGGCGATGGCCGCCGCGTGCAGGTCGTGGTTGTAGGTGAAGATCCCGATGAAGAGCAGGCCGGGCAGCGTGGTCTCCACCAGGCCGCGGATGCCGCCGAAGGCGTCGAAGAGGGCCGCCTGGGTCGCGGCCCGGGAGCCGTCCGCTTCGGGTGGCGTCCCGTCGTCGGGTCCGAGGCCGTCCGGTTCCGTCCGGCCGGCGTCGGTCGGCTTGTCGAGGGAGGTCACCCGCTACTCCTGTCCGAAGGGTCGCAGCTCGTACTTCGGGTTGAACAGCACCGGCCGTCCGTGGTGCGACGCGACGCGTCCCCAGGCGATCACCTTGCGGCCCGGTTCGATACCCGCGATGGCACGCCGGCCGAGCCAGACGACGTCCAGCGCGGCCGATCCGTCGAAGAGCTCCGCCTCGAGGGTGGGCACTCCGGCACGTGGCCGAAGGGTAACAGTGCGCAGCGTGCCGGTCACTCGTACGACCTGCCGGTCGGAGCAGTCGACGATCCGGGTGCAGCCGGTCGTCTCGGCGTCCTCACGGAGCTCGGCGGACCGCAGGTCCTCCTCGGAGGAGGACAGCCGTTCCAGGAAGCGACGGAAGCGCCCGGTGCGCCTCTCGTCTCGGATGGCACCTGTCATGAGGCCAAGCGTACCCGCGGCAGCGCCCGCTGTTAGGCGGGCTCGGGGGCTGCTTCGTGGGTCTCGTCACGTGCCGCGCCCGCGGCGTGGGTGCGGCCGTCGGTGAGCTCCAGGACGTCGTCGGCCAGGGAGAGCAGCGTCTCGTCGTGCGTGGCGACGAGCGCGGTGACGTGCTCGCTCTCGACGACGGCGCGGAGCAGCTCCATCACGGCCAGCCCGGTCTCGGCGTCGAGCTGGCCGGTGGGCTCGTCGGCGATGAGCAGGGCGGGGCGGTTGGCCAGCGCGCGGGCCAGGGCGACACGCTGCTGCTGGCCGCCGGACAGCTCGCCGGGCCGCTGCTCGGCGTGGTCGCCGAGGCCGACGAGGGCGAGGAGCAGCCGGACGCGCTCGTCCCGCTCGCGGGCGGGCGTGCGGTTCAGCCGCAGGGGCACGCCGACGTTCTCGGCGGCGGTCAGGACGGGCAGCAGTCCGAAGGACTGGAAGACGAAGCCGATGCGGTCGCGGCGCATGGCGAGCCGTTCCTTCTCGCCCAGCGAGCCCAGGTCGGTGCCGTCGACGGTGATCCGTCCGGAGTCCGGGGTGTCCAGGCCGCCGATGAGGTTGAGCAGGGTGGTCTTGCCGGATCCGGAGCGGCCGCGCACGGCGACCAGCCGGCCCCTGGGGACGGTGAAACCGACGCCGCGCAGGGCGTGGACGGCGGTCGGCCCGCTGCCGTAGGAGCGGTGCACGTCGTCGACGACGACCATCGGCTCGCCTTCGGCCGACGTCCCGGCCGCCGCTTCGGTGGGCTCTCGCTGGTGGTCGTTCATGCGTCCTCCCCGGTCGTCCGCACTGACGTTACCGTCCACGGGCGCTGCGCGGGGAGGCTTTGGCCTGGGCTTTTCCGGTCGGGGGCGTCGTGGCGAATGGGAGGGGTCACCGGTGGTGTGCCGGGTACTCGCGCGGCTGACGGGGGCGGCGACAGCGTGCAGGAAGGAGCGTGGGGGCCGTGGCGATGACGAAACGACGTGCGACCGACGTGGACGAACACTCCGTGAGCCGGCTGGTGAACCAGGCCTCGGGGCAGCTGTCCGACCTGGTCCGCCAGGAGATGCGGCTGGCAATGGCGGAGGTGTCCGGCAAGGGCAAGGCGGCGGGGATCGGAGGCGGCCTGTTCGGCGTCGCGGGCGTCGCCGCGCTGGTCGCGTTCCTGGCGTTCGCGACGGCCGCCATCGCCGCGTTCGCGCTGATCCTCCCGGTGTGGGCGGCCGCGCTGGTCGTCGCCGGCTGTCTGCTGCTCATCGCGGGTGTGATGGCGCTGGCGGGCAAGGCCGAGTTCACCCGGGCGAAGCCACCGATGCCCACGTCGGCCATCGACAGCGTCAAGGCCGACGTCCATGAGCTGAAGGAGAGGGCACACCGATGAGCACACGACACGCCGGCCCCCAGAAGGCGGACGGTCACAAGGCGAGCAGCCCCGAGGAGCTGCGGGCCCAGGTGGAGCGCACCCGGCGGGAGCTGGGCGAGACCGTCGGCGAGCTCGCCGCCAAGGCGGACGTGAAGGCGGCCGCGCGGGAGAAGATGACCGAGGTCAAGGGGCAGGCCCGGCACATGGCGCAGGACCGGCGCGAGGACCCGCGCACCTATGCGGTGGCCGCGGCGGCGTGCGCCCTGGCCGGCCTCACCGTGCTGCTGCGGATGCGGCGGCACCGCACCGGCCGGAGGATGTAGACCATGGGAAAGCTGTTCTACAAGGTGCTGAGCATCGTCTCCGGCATCCTGGCCGGAATGGTCGCCGGGATGATCTTCAAGCAGCTGTGGAAACGCGCCGTCCGTGACGAGGACGCGCCGAAGCCCACGGACGAGGAGCGCCGGTGGATCGAGGTGCTGCCCGCAGCGGCCGTGGAGGGCGCCGTCAAGGGCGTGGTGAAGGCCGCCGTGGGCCGCGGCCAGGCGGCGGGTGTGCGCCGGGCCACCGGCAACTGGCCCGCGTAGCGCTCCGCAGCACACGCACCGGTGGCCGGGCCCCGCGGGGCCCGGCCACCGGTCACACCTGCGCGGCGGGTCA
>DASSBO010000451.1:0-2512 GCA_035698655.1 Streptomyces sp. | reverse complement strand
GCGCCCGTACTCCAGCTCCACGTTCTGGGAGAAGGCGTTCGAGGTGCCGAACTTGTCGGCGATCACCGAGTGGTCGATGACCAGCTCGGCGGGGGCGAGCGGGTTGATGTCGGACGGGTCGCCGCCGAGCTCCTTGACCGCCTCACGCATGGTGGCCAGGTCCACCACGCAGGGGACGCCGGTGAAGTCCTGCATGATCACACGGGCGGGCGTGAACTGGATCTCCCGGCTCGGCTGGGCCTTGGGGTCCCAGCCGCCCAGCGCACGGATGTGGTCGGCGGTGATGTTGGCGCCGTCCTCGGTGCGGAGCAGGTTCTCCAGCAGCACCTTCAGGCTGAACGGGAGACGGGCCGAGCCTTCGACCTTGTCCAGTTTGAAGATCTCGTACGACTCGTCGCCCACGCGCAGCGTGCTGCGGGCGTCGAAGCTGTTCGCCGACACGACAGTCTCCTTCACAGATATCTCGATGTCGAGATAACTCTAGTACACGACCCCTGCGCCGGTCATGCCCCGGCTCCCCGGCCGGGTGCCCGGCGCCCCGACGGCCGAACTTCGGGCGCGCCACGCCGAGGCGCCGACATGCTGCTATCTCAGATGTGAGATAGCCTGCCGTTATGAGTGACGACTACCTCGCCCGGATCGGCCGCCTCATCCGCGACGCGCGCCAGCACCGGGGATGGACCCAGGCCGAACTCGCCACCGCCCTGGGGACGAGCCAGAGTGCCGTGAACCGCATCGAGCGCGGAAATCAGAACATCAGCCTTGAGATGATCGCGCGCATCTCGGAGGCGCTCGACAGCGAGATCGTCTCCCTGGGCTACTCCGGCCCCATGCACCTGCGCGTCGTCGGCGGCCGCCGGCTCTCCGGCGCCATCGACGTCAAGACGAGCAAGAACGCCTGCGTCGCGCTGCTGTGCGCCTCGCTGCTCAACTCGGGCCGGACGGTGCTGCGCCGCGTCGCGCGCATCGAGGAGGTCTACCGGCTGCTCGAGGTGCTCGGCTCCATCGGCGTACGCACCCGGTGGATCAACGACGGGGCCGACCTGGAGATCGGCCCGGTCTCCGAGCTCGACCTGGACGCCATGGACGCGGACGCCGCCCGTCGCACCCGCAGCATCATCATGTTCCTCGGCCCGCTGCTGCACCGCATGGACCACTTCCGCCTCCCCTACGCGGGCGGCTGCGACCTGGGGACCCGCACCGTCGAACCGCACATGATCGCGCTGCGCCGCTTCGGCCTGGAGATCACCGCGACCGAGGGCATCTACCACGGCTCCGTGGACCGCTCGGTCGCCCCTGACCGGCCCATCGTGCTGACCGAACGCGGCGACACCGTGACCGAGAACGCCCTGCTGGCCGCCGCCCGGCACGACGGGGTCACCGTCATCCGCAACGCCTCCTCCAACTACATGGTCCAGGACCTGTGCTTCTTCCTGGAACAGCTCGGCGTGCGCGTCGAGGGCATCGGCACCACCACGCTGACGGTGCACGGCGTCCCGCACATCGACGTCGACGTGGACTACTCCCCCTCCGAGGACCCGGTCGAGGCCATGAGCCTGCTGGCCGCCGCGATCGTCACCGAGTCGGAGCTGACGGTGCGCCGGGCACCGGCGGAGTTCCTGGAGATCGAGCTGGCCGTCCTGGAGGAGATGGGCCTGGACCTGGACCGCAGCCCCGAGTACGCGGCCGACAACGGCCGCACCCGGCTCACCGACCTGACGGTCTACCCCTCCAAGCTGAAGGCGCCGATCGACAAGATCCACCCCATGCCCTTCCCGGGCCTGAACATCGACAACGTGCCGTTCTTCGCCGCCATCGCGGCGGTGGCACAGGGCCAGACGCTCATCCACGACTGGGTCTACGACAACCGGGCCATCTACCTCACCGACCTCAACCGCCTGGGCGGCCGCCTCCAGCTCCTCGACCCGCACCGCGTCCTGGTGGAGGGGCCGACCCGCTGGCGCGCCTCGGAGATGATGTGCCCGCCGGCCCTGCGCCCCGCGGTGGTCGTCCTGCTGGCCATGCTGGCGGCCGAGGGCACCTCGGTGCTGCGCAACGTCTACGTCATCAACCGCGGCTACGAGGAACTGGCCGAACGCCTCAACGAGGTCGGAGCCAAGATCGAAACCTTCCGCGACATCTGAGGCGCCCGCCGAGGGCTCCGGCGCGCCCGGAGCCCTCGGATAACATGGACATATCGGTCACCGCCCAGGGCCGGAGCGGGCGGCCTGAAGCGTGAAAAGAGAGCGCCATGCGAAGGAACATCGTCCGGCACGAGAGCATGCTGGTGGGCTACGAGCCGGTGAACGGCTGGACCGTCGTCGACGTGGACGGCGATGTGGACGCCCACACCGCTCCCATGATCCGGGAAGCGGTGATCGAACTCATCGACGCCGGGCATCGCCACTTCGTCCTGGACCTGGGCTGCGTCACCTTCATGGATTCGAGGGGCCTGGGCGTCATCGCGGCCGTCACCAAGCGCATCCGCGAGCACGGCGGGTCGCTGCGGGTG
>DASSBO010000450.1:0-8929 GCA_035698655.1 Streptomyces sp. | reverse complement strand
TCGGAGAAGTCCTGCCACTCGTGCAGCAGCCGGTAGACGTTGAACGCGTCCTGCGGACCGGAACGGTCGGGCACGGTGGACCAGATGAACGCTGCAGCGCCCACGGACTCCTCACCGATGCCGCGCAGCGGATCGACCACCGTCATCGGCAGCTTCACCACCGCGTAGTCCGGGTGCAGCACGACGAGTTCGAGCGGCGGGACGCGGTGCAGCGGTATGCCCTCGATGCCGGTGAGCACCATCGCGGCCATCGTCTCCGGCTTGATCTTGGTGAACATGCCGTGACCCAGCTCGTCGCCACCGAGCTCCTCCGGGCGCATCGACATGGGAACCCGGGCCGCGGTGGCCCCGTCCGGCGCGCCGAAGTACTTGTAGGTCACCCCCACGCGGCCGCCACCCTTGCTGCTGTCCACTCTCGCTGCCTCACGTCGGTGACGACCGCGCGCACGCTCCGGCTCGAGGTCCCCCATCTCCTCGCCCGGTCCGCCACCGCGCTGCATGTCACCACCCGACCACTCACGGCTGCCGCCGCGCAACCCGATCATCGTGTCAGAGACCTCCCCGCCCAGGAGGCTGCGAAACGCCCGGAGTCGCAAGTGCACGAAGCTCTGACACCATGGCATACGTGACTTACTCGTACGACGCCCCAGTATCGCAGTCGCTCTACGACCGCGCCGCCGCCGTGACACCGGGCGGCGTGAACTCACCGGTCCGCGCCTTCGGCGCCGTGGGCGGTATGCCCCGGTTCATGGTGTCCGGCACCGGTCCGTACCTCACCGACGCCGACGGCCGCGAGTACGTCGACCTCGTCTGCTCCTGGGGACCGATGATCCTCGGCCACGGCCACCCCGAGGTGCTGGCCGCCGTCCGCGCCGCCGTCGAGCGCGGCACCTCCTTCGGCACCCCCGGCGCCGACGAGGTCGCCCTCGCCGAGGAGATCGTCGACCGGATCGCGCCCGTCGAGCAGGTCCGGCTGGTCTCCTCCGGCACCGAGGCGACCATGTCGGCGATCCGGCTGGCCCGCGGCTTCACCGGCCGCGCCAAGGTGGTGAAGTTCGCCGGCTGCTACCACGGGCACGTCGACGCGCTGCTGGCCGCCGCCGGCAGCGGCGTCGCCACCTTCGGCCTCCCCGACACCCCGGGCGTCACCGGGGCCACGGCCGGCGACACGATCGTGCTGCCCTACAACGACCTGGACGCCGTGCGGGCCGCGTTCGCCGCCCACCCCGGCGAGATCGCCTGCGTCATCACCGAGGCGTCCGCCGGGAACATGGGCCTCGTGCCGCCCGTCGACGGCTTCAACCAGGGTCTGAAGGACCTGTGCGCCGCCGAGGGCGCGCTCTACGTCTCCGACGAGGTCATGACCGGCTTCCGCGTCAGCCGCACCGGCCATTACGGACTCGACGGCGTCACCCCCGACCTGATGACCTTCGGCAAGGTCATGGGCGGCGGCTTCCCCGCCGCGGCCTTCGGCGGCCGCCGCGACGTCATGGCGCACCTCGCCCCCGCCGGGCCCGTCTACCAGGCCGGCACGCTGTCCGGTAACCCGGTCGCCACCGCCGCCGGCGTCGCCCAACTGCGGCTCCTCGACGACGCCGCCTACGCGCACGTCGATGCCGCCTCACAGCAGCTGCGCGCAGCGGTCACCGAGGCGCTGGCAAAGGAGGGCGTCGCGCACCAGGTGCAGAACGCGGGCAACATGTTCTCCGTGTTCTTCACCGACACCCCCGTGCGCGACTACGCGGGCGCCCAGGCACAGGAGGCGTTCCGCTACACCGCCTTCTTCCACTCGATGCTCGCCCAGGGCGTCTACCTGCCGCCCTCCGCCTTCGAGTGCTGGTTCCTGTCCACCGCGCACGACGACCGCGCCCTGGACCGGGTCACCGCGGCGCTGCCGGCCGCCGCCCGAGCGGCAGCGGAGGCGGTCGCATGAGAGGCGACGGGCAGGACGACAAGACCGTCACCGTCGTGCACGTCATGCGGCACGGCGAGGTCCACAACCCCGACGGGCTGCTCTACGGACGGCTGCCCGGCTACCACCTCTCCGACCTCGGCCGGCAGATGGCCGACCGCGTCGCCGAGCACCTCGCCGAACGTGACATCGCCCACGTCGTCGCCTCCCCGCTCGAACGCGCCCAGGAGACGGCCGCGCCCATCGCCAAGACGCACGGCCTGGACGTCGCCGGCGACCGGCGGCTCATCGAGGCCGCCAACGTCTTCCAGGGCCGCACCTTCGGTGTCGGCGACGGCGCACTGCGCCGCCCCGGCAACTGGAAGCACCTGGTCAACCCGTTCAAGCCGTCGTGGGGCGAGCCCTACGTGCACCAAGTGGTGCGCATGATGGGCGCGATCGACGCCGCACGGGACGCCGCGCGCGGCCGCGAGGCGGTCTGCGTCAGCCACCAGCTGCCCATCTGGATCCTGCGCAGCTTCGTCGAGAAGCGCCGCCTGTGGCACGACCCGCGCAACCGCGAGTGCACGCTCGCGTCGCTGACCAGCTTCACCTACCTCGGCGACACCATCGTCTCCGTGGGCTACACCGAGCCCGCCCGCGACCTGGTGCCCGCCCACCTGCTGCCCGGCGGCCGTCCCGGGCACGGCCAGTCGCCCGGGTACGGGGCCTGAGCAGGCCGTACAAGGCGGACAAGGGGGGCGCGGCAGACGACTCAGACGCTCATGCGAAACTTTTCACATGAGTCAGAGCCGCGCCTTCCGCCGCCGTGTCCCCGTGGTGTTCGCCGGGGTGGCGGCCGGCGCCCTGGTGCTCGCCGGGTGCGGGAGCACCGACACCGGTTCCTCCGCCGACAACACCAACTTCGTGCAGGGCACGGGCGAGATCACCAAGATCCCCGAGGGCAAGCGGAAGCAGGCCCCGGACATCTCCGGTACGACCGTCGACGGCAAGAAGATCAGCCTCTCCGACTACAAGAACAAGATCGTCGTACTGAACGTCTGGGGCTCCTGGTGCGCACCGTGCCGCGCCGAGGCGCCGCACCTGGCGAAGGTCGCCGAACAGACCAAGGACGAGGGCGTCCAGTTCATCGGGATCAACACCCGCGACCACAGCCGGACCAACCCCCAGGCGTTCGAGCGGCGCTACGACATCCAGTACCCGAGCTTCTTCGACCCGGACGGCAAGCTGATCCTGAAGTTCCCCAGGAACAGCCTCTCCCTCCAGGCGATCCCCTCCACGGTCATCCTCGACCGTGACCACAAGATCGCCGTCCGGGCCCTCACCGCGCTCGACGAACAGCAGCTCCACAAGGCGCTCAAGCCGCTGATCGCGGAGAAGTGACCCGGAAATGAGCACGCTTCTCGCCTCCGCCAACACCACGGTCCTCAACGGGGCGCTGCTGATCGCCTTCCCGGTCGCGATCCTCGGCGGGCTCGTGTCGTTCTTCTCCCCCTGCGTGCTGCCGCTGGTGCCCGGCTACCTGTCCTACGTGACGGGCGTGAGCGGCACCGACCTGGCGCAGGCGAGAAGAGGCCGGGTGCTGGCCGGAGCGGCACTGTTCGTGCTCGGCTTCACGGTGGTCTTCGTCTCCTACGGCACGTTCTTCGGCGGTGTCGGCCGCACCCTGCAGGAACACCGTGACGTCATCACCAAGGTGCTGGGCGCGCTCACGATCCTGCTGGGCCTGGCGTTCATGGGCCTGATGCAGCGTTTCACCTCGCGCGAGTTCCGCATCCACCGCAAGCCCGCGATCGGACTGGCGGGCGCCCCCATGCTCGGCGTGCTCTTCGCCATCGGCTGGACGCCGTGCGTCGGCCCGACGCTCAGCGCGGTGCAGACGCTGGCCTTCACCGAGGCGAGCGCGGGACGCGGCGCACTGCTCGGCGTCGCCTACTGCCTCGGCCTCGGGGTGCCGTTCATCGTCGCGGCGATCGCCTTCCGGCGTACGCTCGGCGCGTTCGGCTGGGTCAAGAGCCACTACGCGCTGGTGACGCGGATCGGCGGCGGCATGCTCGTCGTCGTCGGCCTGCTGCTGGTCACGGGGGTCTGGAACCGGATCGTCAACGAGATGCAGGTGTGGTCGGCCGGCTTCACCGTGGGGATTTGAGCACATGAGCAACACCGAGACCACGCAGGACCGGGATCTCGACGCCGCCACCTCCCAGCTGTCCACCGCCCCGAAGGACGAGCTCACCGGCGGTACGAGCGTCCCCGGTTCGTTCGGCGGTGTCCGCCGCCCCGGGCTGCTCGGCGGCGCCGCCTGGCTCGGACGGGAGATCTCCGGCTGGGCCCGGTGGTTCTGGCGCCAGCTCACCTCGATGCGGGTCGCGCTGATCCTGCTGTTCCTGCTGTCGCTCGCCGCGATCCCCGGATCCCTGGTCCCGCAGGCGGACAAGAACCCCACCGAGGTCGAGGACTTCCACAAGGCGCACGACGTGCTCGCGCCGATCTACGACGCGCTGCAGCTCTTCCACGTCTACACGTCGGTGTGGTTCTCGGCGATCTACATCCTGCTGTTCACGTCCCTCGCCGGGTGCATCATCCCGCGCAGCTGGCAGTTCGTCGGCCAGCTCCGCGCCCGTCCGCCGCGCGCGCCGCGCCGGATGGACCGGATGCCCGCCTACACCACCTGGCGCACCGAGGCCGACGCGGAGGAGGTGCTGACCGCCGCCCGCGGCCTGCTGGGCAAGAAGCGGTACCGCGTCGAGGGCGGCACCTCTTCGCTGGCCGCCGAGAAGGGCTACCTGCGCGAAGCCGGCAACCTGATGTTCCACATCGCGCTGATCGTCCTGCTGCTCGCCTTCGCCGCCGGGCAGCTGTGGCGCTCCGAGGGCGGCGCCCTGGTGATCCAGGGCAAGCAGGGCGGCTTCGCCAACACCCTCAGCCAGTACGACGACTTCAGCCACGGCTCCCTCTTCGACACCGGCGACCTGGAACCGTTCAGCTTCCTGCTCGACGACTTCCACGCGAAGTACGCCGAGAGCGGCCCCAACAAGGGCACGCCGCGCGTCTACAAGGCCGACATCACCTACAAGGAGTCCCCGGACGACCAGAAGAAGCAGACGTCGATCGAGGTCAACGACCCGCTGCAGGTCGGCGACACCAAGGTCTACCTGATCGCCCACGGCTTCGCGCCGGTCGTCACCGTCACCGACGGGCAGGGCAACACGGCCTACCACGGGCCGGTCGCCTTCCTGCCGCAGGACAAGAACCTGACGTCCGTCGGCGTCGTCAAGGCCCCCGACGCGTTCGGCAAGAACGGCAAGGTCGACCAGCTCGCGTTCCAGGGCTTCTTCGTGCCGACGTTCGGCGGCGCCACGATGAAGGGCATGCGGTCCCAGTCGCCGCAGCTCGACTACCCGGTGCTGCTGCTCACCGCCTACCACGGCGACCTCGGGCTCGACTCCGGCGTGCCGCAGAACGTCTACCAGCTCGACACCGAGCACATGAAGCAGTTCAAAGCGGACAACGGGGACCCGTTCAAGCAGATGCTGCGCCCGGGCGAGACGATGAAGCTGCCGGACGGCGCCGGGTCGCTGAAGTTCGAGGGCATCAAGCAGTGGGCCAACTTCCAGATCAACCACTCGGTCGGCGCCGGCTGGGCCCTGGGCGGCGCGCTCGCCGCCATCTTCGGGCTGGCCGGGTCGCTGTTCATCCAGCGCCGCCGCGTGTGGGTGCGGGCCGTCACCGGTGACGACGGCCGCACGACCGTCGAGATGGCCGGGCTGGGCCGCAGCGAGTCGGCGCGCCTCCCGCACGAACTCGGCGACCTGGCGGCCCGTCTGCAGCCGCACGCCCCGCCCGCGCCGGAGCCCGGCGACGGTGCCACAGACCCCTCCGAGGCAGAGCCCGCACATCCCGTCGCGGCTGACGAAGGAGAAGCCCGATGACCGACCTCGCAGCGGCGACGACCAACGAGTCGCTGGCGCAGCTCAGCAACTACCTGATCTATTCGGCGATGGCGATCTACGTGCTCGCCTTCGTCGGCCACATCTTCGAGTGGACGTTCGGCAGCCGCAGCAAGGTGGCCCGCACCGCCGCCGCGCTGACCAAGAAGGAAGGCGACGCCCCGGTGCCCGCGCAGGCGGCGGCTCCGGCCGTGCAGGTGCGCGGCAAGGGCGGCGGCACCGACGTCCTGGAGCGGCCGAAGATCGTCACCCGGAACGCCTCCGGCAGCCGCGGTGACCTGCCCGACGGTCCCGGCGCGGCCGCCGGTGACGAGAAGGGCGACCTGTACGGGCGCATCGCGATCTCGCTGACGGTGCTGGCGTTCCTGCTGCATGCCGGCGGCGTGCTCTTCCGCGCCCTGTCGGTGCAGCGGGCGCCCTGGTCGAACATGTACGAGTTCTCGTGCGCGTTCGGCATGGCCGCCGTCGCCGTCTACCTGATCTTCCTCGCGTTCGGCAAGGACGTGCGGTGGATCGGCCTGCCGCTGGTCACCAGCGTGCTGCTGGACCTGGGCCTCGCCGTCACCGTGCTCTACACCGACAGCGACCAGCTGGTGCCCGCACTGCACTCGTACTGGCTGTGGATCCACGTCTCGCTGGCCATCGTCTGCGGTGCGCTGTTCTACATGGGTGCCGTCGCCACGCTGCTCTACCTCTTCCGCGACCGCTACGAGACCAAGCTGGCCGACGGCGGCAAGCCGGGCGCGTTCGCGACCTCGATCCTGGAGCGGCTGCCCGCGGCCGGCTCGCTGGACAAGTTCGCCTACCGCATCAACGCGGCCGTCTTCCCGTTCTGGACCTTCACGATCGTCGCCGGCGCCATCTGGGCGGGCGACGCGTGGGGCCGCTACTGGGGCTGGGACCCGAAGGAGACCTGGTCCTTCATCACCTGGGTCGCCTTCGCCTGTTACCTGCACGCCCGTGCCACGGCCGGCTGGAAGGGCCGCAAGGCCGCCTACCTGGCGCTGATCGCCTTCGCGTGCTTCCTCTTCAACTACTACGGCGTCAACATCTTCATCACCGGCAAGCACTCCTACGCCGGGGTCTGACGCCCGTTCCTCTCATCCCCGCGTGGCCTGTCCGATCGGGCGACTGTGTCGCTCAGACGGACAGGCCACGCGTGATGAGGTCCAGCAGGGCGCAGACGAACAGCGTGATGCCGATGAAGCCGTTGACCGTGAAGAACGCCCGGTTCAGCCGGGACAGGTCACGCGGCCGCAGCAGCGAGTGCTCGTAGACGAACGCGCCGACCACGATGACCAGGCCCAGCCACCACAGCGGCCCCGCGCCCGTCATCACGCCGAAGACGGCCAGCAGGGCGACCGTGACGACGTGGCTGACGCGGGCGCCGTACAGGGCGGCGGCGATGCCGTAGCGGGCCGGCACGGACTTCACGCCGTGCGCCCGGTCGGCCGCCACGTCCTGGCAGCCGAAGATCAGGTCGAAGCCGCCGATCCACACCCCGACCGCCAGGCCCAGGACGACCGCGTCCCACGACCAGGTGCCGGTGACGGCCAGCCAGGCGCCGACCGGGCCGATCGCCTGAGCCAGGCCCAGGATGGCGTGCGGGAAGTTCGTGAACCGCTTGCCGTAGGGGTAGACGACCATCGGCACCACGGCCAGCGGCGCCAGCGACAGGCACAGCGGGTTCAGCAGAGCGGCGGCGCCGAGGAAGACGACGAGGGAGACCGCCGAACCGGCGTAGGCGGTGCGCAGCGACACCGCGCCGGTGACGAGTTCGCGGGAGGCGGTGCGCGGGTTACGCGCGTCGATCTCCCGGTCGATGATGCGGTTCGCGGCCATCGCGAAGGTGCGCAGGGCCACCATGGCGACGGTGACGAGGAGCAGCTCCCACCAGTGCACCTGCGCGTCGTCCAGCAGCATCGCCGTCAGTGCGGCGATGTAGGCGAACGGCAGCGCGAAGACGGAGTGCTCGATCATCACGAGCCGCAGGAACGCCCGCACCGGTCCCGCGTCGGACCGGCGCGGATCGGAATCCGCAAACCCCTCGGCTGTGCTCACAGCCCGTACTCCTTCCACCGGCGTGTCACCCGTTCGGCCGTCTCCGGGTCGGAGGTGATCATGTTCGGCCACCCCCGCGTGTACCCCTCCTCCGGCCCCTTCGCCGTCGCGTCGATGCCGGCCTTGCCGCCCCAGAACTGCTGGTACGAGCCGTGATCCAGGTGGTCCACCGGGCCCTCGGCCACCGTCAGGTCGCGCGCGTAGTCGGTGTTGCCCAGCGCCCGCCAGGCCACCTCGTGCAGGTTGTGCACGTCGCAGTCGGCGTCCACCACGACGATCAGCTTCTCCAGGGACAGCATGTGCGCCCCCCAGATCGCGTGCATCACCTTCTGCGCGTGCTTCGGGTACTTCTTGTCGATCGAGACGATGATGCAGTTGTGGAAGCCGCCCGCCTCCGGCAGGTGGTAGTCCACGATGTCCGGGATGATGACCTTCAGCAACGGCAGGAAGAAGCGTTCCGTCGCCCGGCCCAGCGGCCCGTCCTCCGTCGGGGGCCGCCCCACCACGATGGACTGCAGCAGGGGGCGTTTTCGCATCGTCACGCAGTCGATCGTCAGCGCCGGGAAGTCCTCCTGCGGCGTGTAGAAGCCGGTGTGGTCGCCGAACGGGCCCTCGGGCAGCGTCCTGCCGGGCTCCAGCCAGCCCTCGATGACGACCTCGGCGTTGGCCGGGACCTGGAGCGGCACGGTCTTGCAGTCCACCATCTCGATCCGCTTGCCGGAGAGGAACCCGGCGAACAGGTACTCGTCGATGTCACCGGGGAGCGGGGCGGTCGAGGCGTACGTCACGGCGGGCGGGCAGCCGAAGGCGATGGCGACCGGCAGCCGCTCACCGCGTCGCGCGGCGACCTGGTAGTGGTTCCGGCTGTCCTTGTGGATCTGCCAGTGCATGCCGATGGTGCGCTTGTCGTGGCGCTGGAGGCGGTAGAGGCCGAGGTTGCGGACGCCGGTCTCGGGGTGCTTGGTGTGGGTGAGCCCCAGGTTGAAGAAGGAGCCGCCGTCCTTGG
>DASSBO010000449.1:0-12819 GCA_035698655.1 Streptomyces sp. | reverse complement strand
CGCGGAGGGGCCCGCGGGCTGTGCGGGCGGGCCCCTCCGCTGAAACCGGAACGATGCGCTCCGCTATGGCCGCTGGTCAGCCTTCGACGCCGAGCCGCTCCAGGATGAGCTCACGGACCCGGGCGGCGTCCGCCTGCCCGCGTGTGGCCTTCATCACGGCGCCGACCAGGGCGCCCGCCGCCGCCACCTTGCCGCCGCGGATCTTCTCGGCGATCTCGGGTGCGGCCTCGATGGCCGCGTCGACGGCGGTGCCCAGCGCACCCTCGTCGGAGACGACCTTCAGGCCGCGCTTGTCGACGACCTCGTCGGGCGTGCCCTCACCCGCGAGGACGCCCTCGATGGTCTGGCGTGCCAGCTTGTCGTTGAGCGACCCGTCGGCGACCAGTTCGCACAGCCGGGCCACCTGCTCCGGGGTGATGGGCAGGTCGTCGAGCTCCACACCCGTCTCGTTGGCGCGGCGGGCCAGCTCGCCCATCCACCACTTGCGGGCCTGGTCGGCCGGGGCGCCGGCGTCGATCGTCGCGACGATCAGGCCGACGGCGCCGGCGTTGAGCACCGACTGCATCTCGTGCTCGGAGATGCCCCACTCCTCGCGGAGCCGGCTGCGCCGCAGCCGGGGCAGCTCGGGCAGCTCGGCGCGCAGCTTCTCCACCCAGGCGCGCTCCGGCGCGACGGGCACCAGGTCCGGCTCGGGGAAGTACCGGTAGTCCTCGGCCTCCTCCTTGATGCGCCCGGAGGTGGTCGAGCAGTCCTCCTCGTGGAAGTGGCGGGTCTCCTGCAGGATGCTGCCGCCGGAGGAGAGCACGGCCGCGTGCCGCTGGATCTCGAAGCGCGCCGCGCGCTCGACGGAGCGCAGCGAGTTGACGTTCTTCGTCTCGGAGCGGGTGCCGAAGGTCTCGGTGCCGTTCGGGCGCAGCGACAGGTTCACGTCGCAGCGCATCTGGCCCATCTCCATGCGGGCCTCGGAGACACCGAGGGCCCGGATGAGTTCGCGCAGCTCGGCCACGTAGGCGCGGGCCACCTCGGGGGCGCGCTCACCGGCGCCGGTGATCGGCGTGGTGACGATCTCGATGAGCGGGATGCCGGCGCGGTTGTAGTCCAGCAGCGAGTGCGAGGCGCCGTGGATACGGCCCGTCGCGCCGCCGACATGGGTGGACTTGCCGGTGTCCTCCTCCATGTGGGCGCGCTCGATCTCGACCCGGAAGACCTCGCCGTCCGGAAGCTGGACGTCCAGGTAGCCGTCGAAGGCGATCGGCTCGTCGTACTGGGAGGTCTGGAAGTTCTTCGGCATGTCCGGATAGAAGTAGTTCTTCCGGGCGAAGCGGCACCACTCGGCGATCTCGCAGTTCAGGGCGAGGCCGATGCGCACGGCCGACTCGACGCCGGTCGCGTTGACGACCGGCAGCGCGCCGGGCAGCCCCAGGCAGGTGGGGCAGGTCTGGCTGTTCGCGTCGGCGCCCAGGGTGGTGGAGCAGCCGCAGAACATCTTGGTCCTGGTGCCGAGTTCGACGTGGACCTCGAGGCCCATGACGGGGTCGTAGTCGGCCAGTGCGTCCTCGTACGACACCAGTTCGGTGACGGTCACGGAAAATCCCGCCTCTCAGTCGTCCGCGAGGACGTCGTCGATGTCCAGGCGCCTCAGTTCGCGCACCAGCAGGGCCACGCCCGTGACGATGCCGGCGGCGGAGACGGCCACGTCGATGAGCTGGAGGGTGTCGCCCTCCGCACGTGCCTGCTTCGCGCGCTTGACGGTGCCGAACACACCGAAGAGCGAGGTGCCGATGGACAGGTACATCCCGGTACGGGACTTCTTGAAACCCTTGGCCTTCTGCAGCGATCCACTCACAGCGACGGTGCCTCCTCCAGCAACGGGTGCCCCCAACGTGCCTCGAACGCGGCCTCGACGGCCGCACCGACACGGTAGAGCCGGTCATCGGCCATGGCGGGGGCGATGATCTGCAGCCCCACCGGGAGCCCGTCCTCCGGCGCGAGGCCGCACGGCAGCGACATCGCCGCGTTGCCGGCCAGGTTGGACGGGATGGTGCACAGGTCGGCGAGGTACATCGCCATCGGGTCGTCGGCGCGCTCCCCGATCGGGAACGCGGTGGTCGGCGTGGTCGGGGAGACCAGCACGTCGACGCCCTCGAAGGCCCGCTCGAAGTCCCGCTTGATGAGGGTGCGGACCTTCTGCGCCGATCCGTAGTACGCGTCGTAGTAGCCGGAGCTGAGCGCGTAGGTGCCCAGCATGACGCGGCGCTTGACCTCGTCGCCGAAGCCGGCCTCGCGGGTCAGCGCGGTGACGTCCTCGGCGGACCGGGTGCCGTCGTCGCCGATGCGCAGGCCGTAGCGCATCGCGTCGAACCGGGCCAGGTTGGACGAGCACTCGCTGGGGGCGATCAGGTAGTAGGCGGCCAGCGCCTTGGTGAAGGACGGGCAGGAGACCTCGACGACCTCGGCGCCCATCTCGCGCAGCATCGCCACGGACTCGTCGAAGCGCTGCATGACGCCGGCCTGGTAGCCCTCGCCGCGGAACTCGGTGACCACACCGACCCGCAGACCCTCGACCGAGCCGCTGCGGGCGGCCGCCACCACGTCGGGGACGGGCTGGTCGATGGAGGTCGAGTCCAGCTCGTCGTGCCCGCCGATGACCGAGTGCAGCAGCGCGGCGTCCAGCACCGTGCGGGCACAGGGCCCGCCCTGGTCGAGGGACGAGGAGAAGGCGACCATGCCGTAGCGGGAGACGCCGCCGTAGGTCGGCTTGACGCCCACGGTGCCGGTCACGGCGGCCGGCTGCCGGATGGAGCCGCCGGTGTCGGTGCCGATGGCCAGTGGCGCCTGGTAGGAGGCGATGGACGCGGACGAGCCGCCGCCGGAGCCGCCCGGGATCCGGGTCAGGTCCCAGGGGTTGCCGGTCGGGCCGTAGGCGCTGTTCTCCGTGGAAGAGCCCATCGCGAACTCATCCATGTTGGTCTTGCCGAGGATGACGACGTCGGCTTCCTTCAGCCGGCGGGTCACCGTGGCGTCGTAGGGCGGGATCCAGCCCTCGAGGATCTTCGACCCGACCGTGGTGGGGACACCCTCGGTGGTGAAGATGTCCTTCAGCGCCAGCGGGACGCCGGCCAGCGGGCCGAGCCGCTCGCCGCGGGCACGCTTCTCGTCCACTTCGCGGGCCTTGGCCAGCGCGCCCTCCCGGTCGACGTGCAGGAAGGCGTGCACCTTCTCGTCGACGGCCTCGATGCGGGCCAGGTGCGCCTCGGTGACCTCGACCGCCGTCACCTCGCCGGAGGCGATGCGCTCCGCGGTCTGCGCGGCGGTGAGCCTGGTGAGCTCGCTCATGCCCCTCACTCCTCTCCCAGGATCTGCGGCACCTTGAAACGCTGCTGCTCCTGGGCCGGGGCGCCGGAGAGCGCCTGCTCGGACGTCAGGCTCGGCCGGACGTCGTCCGGGCGCATGACGTTGGTCAGCGGCAGCGGGTGGGAGGTCGGCGGTACGTCCTCGTCGGCGACGTCGGACACGGTGGCCACCGCGCCGATGATGTCGTCGAGCTGCGCGGCGAAGTGGTCGAGCTCCTCCGCCTTGAGCTCCAGACGCGCCAGCCGGGCGAGGTGGGCGACCTCCTCGCGCGTGATGCCAGGCATGCAGCGATCCTCAGGGTGAGTGTTGTTGGATTCGCCCACATCCTATGGCGCCGGGCGTCCGTCCTGCGAAACGGTTACCCGGCGACGGTCGGCGCGCCGGGCGGGAGGGCGGGCAGCTCCGGGTCCGCTCGCACCCCCGGGCCGTGCGAGCGCAGCCAGGCGGTGATCTCCGGAGCCGGCATCGCCGGGGCGACCAGCCAGCCCTGCACCGAGTCGCAGCCCAGGTCGCGCAGCCTGTCCCAGGTCTCCTCGTCCTCGACGCCCTCGGCCACCACGACCAGCCCGAGGGAGTGCGCCAGGTCGACGGTGCACCGCACGATCTCGGCGTCCTCGGCGTCGACGGCGAGCCGGGCCACGAACGAGCGGTCGATCTTCAGTTCGCTGAACGGCAGCCGCCGCAGGTGCACCAGCGAGGAGTAGCCGGTGCCGAAGTCGTCCAGGGACATCCGCACGCCGTGACCGGTCAGGCCGGCCAGGGTGTCGGCGGCGCGCTGCGGTTCCTCCAGCAGGACGTGCTCGGTGATCTCCAGTTGCAGGGCGGCGGGCGGCACGCCGTGCCGGGCGAGCCGGGCGGCGACGGCCCCGGCGAAGCCGGGGCTGCGCACGTCGCGCGGGGAGACGTTCACCGCGACCGGCACGGTCAGCCCCGCGGCGCGCCAGCGCGCGATCTGGCCGAGGGCGGTCTCCAGCACGTACTCGGTCAGCTGCGGCATCAGCCCGGAGGTCTCGGCGATGGCGATGAACTCGTCGGGCGGCACCCGGCCGCGGTCGGGATGTTCCCAGCGCAGCAGGGCCTCCAGGCCGCGCACGGCGCCGTCGAAGGCGACCTTGGGCTGGTAGTGCAGCTCGACCTGCCCGCCGTCCAGCGCGCGCCGCAGGTCGGCCAGCAGTCCGAGCCGGTCGGGGGTGTTGCCGTCCCGGGTGACCTCGTAGACCTCGACCCCGGTGCGGTCGCGCTTCGCCTCGTACATGGCGACGTCGGCGCGCCGCAGCAGGCCCTCGGCCTCGCGGGCGTGCTCGGGGTAGACGGCGACGCCGGCGCTGGCCTCCAGCACGAGGGTGAGGCCGTCCAGGTCGAGCGGCGAGCCGAGCGCGGCGACCAGGGTGCGCGCCACGCGCTGGGCGCTGGTGGCCGAGGCGGCGGCCGGCAGCAGGATGGCGAACTCGTCGCCGCCGAGCCGGGCGGCCTGCGCGCCGTGCGGCAGCGCGGCGCGCAGCCGTTCGGCGATCTGCAGCAGCAGCCGGTCCCCGGCCATGTGCCCGAGCGTGTCGTTGACCGAACGGAACCGGTCGAGGTCGATCAGCACCAGTGCCGAGCGCGACCCGTTCCGGCCCGCATCGGCCAACGTCGACCAGATGCGCTCCAGCAGCCATTGGCGGTTGGGCAGTCCGGTGAGCGGATCGCGCAGTTGCTCCTCGGCCCGCCGGCGAGCGATCCACAGGGTCGAGTCCAGGCCGATCAACGGCACGGCGAACAGTGGCAGCAGCACCGGCGTCGCGGCGGCCACCACCACGACGAGCGGCGAGATCCCGAGCAGGGCCACGGCGATCATCACCTGCCGCACCAGCGCCGTGCGCACGATGGTGGTGACGGACGGGATCGGCCGGACGAAGGCCAGCCACCCGAGCACACGGGTGACGAACAGGTAGACGCCGGCCGCCGCGACCATGACGGGAACGGCCGTCAACTGCCAGCCGGCGGGCCCCCAGGGACGTTCCACGCTCGCGCGCACTCCCAGCAGCCAGAGCAGGCCGGCTGCCGCGGACACCCCCAGGACGTCGACCGCGCCGTGCAGCACGGCCTCACGCCACCGGGTGTGCCGGGCGGCACCGACCAGTACCACGACGGCCAGTGAGACCAGCAGCGCCGGCACCTGCCCGTAGAGCAGCAGCACCGCCAGGGTGAGGGCGGCGCCCGATCCGGTGCCGGACCACCACCGGTCGCGGCCGAGCGCCACGAGGTGGGCGACGATGACGCCGGTCAGCACCGCGAAGGCCCAGCCGGTGCTGCCGCCGGGGAACAGCGCGCCCTCCCGGGCGAACTGACGGTGGACCGCCCCGGTCAGCACCACCGCCGCGAGGACGACGACCACCGCCGGGAGCGCGGGCACGCCGCGCGACGCCAGCCGTCGCAGCCGTGACGCTCCGTCGGCCCCGCGGATCTCCTGCATGCCGTCCCTCTCACCACCGTCCGCCTGACGACGCCACGACAGGCCCACGAGACCACAGTAGGGCGCAGCTGCGTGTCACGGGCAGCCATCTGCCGGGGTTGCCGCAATACGCCCGCGTCCTCCGACCCGTCTGGTATGCGCCGTTCGGGTGCCGCGGCGGGCTACTCGGGCGGGGTCAGCGCGGCTTCCCGGGCGGCGTCCGGACCCTCGTCGAGCAGCGTGCCGAAGCCCTGTTCGTCGAGAACGGGCACCTTCAGCTGCACGGCCTTGTCGTATTTCGAGCCGGGGTTGTCCCCCACTACGACGAACGAGGTCTTCTTCGACACCGAACCGGTCACCTTCGCACCGCGGGTCTCCAACGCCTCCTTCGCGCGGTCCCGCGTGTAGGTCTCCAGCGTGCCGGTCACCACGACGGTCAGGCCCTGCAGCGGGCGCGGCTGTTCCCCGCCCTCCGGTGCCTCCTCGGCCATCCGCACGCCGGCGGCGCGCCAGCGTTCGACGATCTCCCGGTGCCAGTCGTCGGCGAACCAGGCCTTGAGCGAGGCGGCGATGGTCGGGCCGACGCCGGTCGTCGCGGCCAGCTCCTCCTCGTCGGCCTCGGCGATGCGGTCCAGGGAACGGAACTCGCGCGCCAGTGCCTCGGCGGCGACGGGACCCACATGGCGGATGGACAGGCCGGTGATGATCCGGGCGAGCGGACGCTCCTTGGCCGCTTCGATGTTCTCCAGCAGCGCGAGCGTGTTCTTCTTCGGCTCGCCCTTCTGGTTGGCGAAGAACGTGACGACCTTCGGCTCGCCGGTCTCCGGGTCGCGCTTGGGCAGCCCGGTGTCCTGGTCGAGCACGTGGGACCGGATGGGCAGCAGTTCCTCGACCGTCAGGTCGAACAGGCCGCCCTCGTCGCGCAGCGGCGGCTCGGCCGGCTCCAGCGGCTGGGTCAGAGCGGTGGCCGCGACGTAGCCGAAGTGCTCGATGTCCAGGCTCTTGCGGCCGGCGAGATAGAACAGCCGCTCCCGCAGCTGGGCGGGGCAGTAGCGGGCGTTGGGGCAGCGCAAGTCGATGTCGCCCTCCTTCATGGGGCGCAGCGCCGTCCCGCAGTCGGGACACTGAGACGGCATGACGAACTCGCGTTCGCTGCCGTCGCGCAGGTCCGCGACCGGGCCGAGGATCTCCGGGATGACGTCCCCGGCCTTGCGCAGCACCACCGTGTCCCCGACGAGCACGCCCTTGGAGCGGACGACCTCCTGGTTGTGCAGTGTGGCGAACTCGACCTCCGAACCGGCCACCGTGACCGGTTCGACGACGGCGTAGGGCGTCACCCGGCCGGTGCGGCCGACGCCGACGCGGATGTCCACCAGCTTGGTGTTGACCTCCTGCGGCGGGAACTTCCAGGCGATGGCCCAGCGCGGAGCCCGCGAGGTGGAGCCCATCCGGCCCTGCAGGGCGATCTCGTCGAGCTTGACGACGACGCCGTCGATCTCGTGTTCCACCGAGTGCCGGCGCTCGCCGTACTCGGCGATGAACTTCTTCACCCCGTCCAGCCCGTCGACCGCCCTGACGTGCGGTGAGACCGGCAGGCCCCAGCCGCGCAGCAGCTCGTAGGCGCCGGAGAGCCGGTCGATCCGGAAGCCCTCCCGCGCCCCGATGCCGTGCACCACCATGTGCAGCGGGCGGCTCGCCGTCACCTTCGGGTCCTTCTGGCGCAGCGAACCGGCAGCCGCGTTGCGCGGGTTGGCGAACGGCTTGTCACCGGCGTCGACCAGCCGGGCGTTGAGCTCCTCGAACCGCTCCATCGGGAAGAACACCTCGCCGCGCACCTCGACGAGCGCCGGGAGGTCCGTCCCGCTCAGCCGCTCCGGGATGTCGGCGATGGTGCGCACGTTGGGCGTGATGTCCTCGCCGGTGCGCCCGTCGCCGCGGGTCGCGGCGCGGGTCAGCCTGCCGTGCTCGTAGGTGAGGTTGACCGCGAGCCCGTCGATCTTCAGCTCGCACAGCAGGTGGTGCTCGATGCCCTCCAGCTCACGGGCGACCCGGTCCGCCCAGCCGGTCAGCTCCTCGTCGTCGAAGGCGTTGTCCAGCGAGAGCATCCGCTCGCGGTGCGCGACCTCGGTGAACTCCGTCTCGTACTGCCCGGCCACCTTCTGCGTCGGGGAGTCGGGGGTGCGCAGCGAGGGATGCTGCTCCTCCAGCTCCTGCAGTGCGCGCAGCAGCCGGTCGAACTCGGCGTCGCTGACGACGGGCGCGTCCCTGACGTAGTAGCGGAAGCGGTGCTCCTCGACCTGCTCCGCCAGCTGCTGGTGCTTCTCCCGCGCCTGTGCCGGCACGGTCGGCTCCTGGTCCGCCACCGTCTCGTCCTCCCGTCACTCAGGGTCGTCAGCGAGCGATCTCGCGGCCCGGACGCAGTGTGCGAGCGCCGCCCGCGCGTACGCCGGCGAGGCGCCGGCGAGCCCGCACGACGGGCTGACGGCCACCGCCTCGGCGAGCAGCCCCGGAGACAGCCCCAGCCTGCGCCACAGCGTCCTGACACCCATGACGCTACCGGCCGGGTCTGACAACGCGTCCGCAGCCGTGCCGTCGCCGGGCACCACTCCCGCCAGGAGTGCCACGCCGGCCTCGACGGTCTCGCCGATCAGCTCGTCCTCACTCTCGGTGAGCAGCGAGGCGTCGAAGGAGATGCCGGCCACTCCGGCTCTGCGCAGCCGCGCGAAGGGCACCCGCGGCGCGCCGCAGTGCACGACGACCGGCCCGTCGTGGTCGTCGACCAGTTCCCGCAGCGCTCCTTCGACCACGGACCGGTCCACGGCACCGTGCGTGCGGTAGCCGCTGGCCGTGCGCACCCGGCCGGTCAGCACGTCGGTCAGCGACGGCTCGTCCAGCTGCAGCACCAGCGTGGCGCCCGGCACCCGGCGTGCGAGGTCGGCGCGGTGTGCGCGCAGCCCCTCGGCGAGCGAGGCCGTCAGGTCGCGGCAGGCGCCCGGGTCACCCAGCATGGCCTCGCCGCCGCGCAGCTGGAGGGCGGCGGCCAGCGTCCACGGGCCGACGGCCGAGATCTTCAGCGCGCCCTGGTGGCCCTGGGTGAACTCCTCCAGCGCGTCCAGGTCCTCGCCCAGCCAGGACCGGGCGCGGCGGGTGTCGCGGCCCGGCCGGTCGGCGATGCGCCAGCCGCTGGGTTCCAGCTGGGCGTACAGCTCGGCGAGCATGCCTGCGGTACGGCCGATCATGTCCGCGCCCGGCCCGCGGGCGGGCAGCTCCGGCAGGAAGGGCAGCGCCTCCAGGGTGCCGGTCACCGTCTTCGCGGTCTCGCGGGCGTCGCCGCCGGGCATCGATCCGACGCCGGTGGCCGCCGCGCTCCCCCACACGTGTGCACTCATGCGGACGGTCGGACGGACAGGTCGGTGATCTCCGCGTCCCGCGGCAGGTCGAGTGCCGTGAGGACGGTCGTGGCGACCGACTCCGGACGCGCCCACCGCCCGGCGTCGTAGTCCTTGCCCTCCTGACGGTGCACCTTCTCCTGCATCGGGGTGGCGGTACGGCCCGGGTAGACGGTGGTGACGCGCACGCCGCCGGCCCCCTCCTCCTGCCGCAGCGCGTCGGCGAGCGCCTTCAGCCCGTGCTTGCTGGCGGCGTACGCGCCCCACTCGGCGTTCGCGCGCAGCCCGGCACCGGAGTTGACGAAGACGACGTGGCCGCGGGCCTGCCGCAGCTGGGGCAGCAGCAGCCGGGTGAGCTCGGCCGGCGCGACCAGGTTCGCGGCGAGCGTGGCGTTCCACACCTTCGGCGTCAGGTCGCCGACCTGACCGAGGTCGACGACGCCGGCGACGTGCAGCAGGGAGTCCAGCTCGCCGGGCAGCGCCTGGTGGCCGAGCGCCCAGGACAGCCGTCCCGGCTCGGCCAGGTCCCCGACGAGGGTGTGGGCGCCGGGGAACTCCTCGGCGAGTTCCTTCGCGCGCCCGGCGTCGCGGGCCAGAAGCCAGAGCGAGTCGCCGCGCTCGAGCAGGCGGCGGGCGACGGCGGCGCCGATGCCGGAGCCGGCGCCGGTGATCAGGTGGGTTGCCATGCCCTCATCGTCGCATCCTCGCGGGCTCACTCCTCCAGGAGCCGCAGGGCCGCCGGGCCGTCGTCGGCGAAGGTGACCAGGGAGTCCAGCGGCACGGGCAGGAAGCCCTCCGCCTCCATGCGGACCAGCTGCTGCTTGAGGCCGTCGTAAAAACCCGCGGTGTTCAGCACCACGACGGGCATGCCATGCATGCCGTGCTTCTTCAGCTCCAGGATCTCGGTGGCCTCGTCGAGGGTGCCGGTGCCGCCGGCCATCACCACGACGGCGTCAGCGCGGGAGAGCATCAGCGCCTTGCGTTCGGCGAGGTTGGCCGTGACGACCATCTCGTCCGCGCCCTCGCGCGCCTTGGCCTGCAGGAACTCCACGGAGACGCCCACCAGGCGGCCGCCCGCCCCCTGCACGCCGTCCGCGACGACCTTCATCAGGCCGACGTCGGAGCCGCCCCACACCAGCGTGTGGCCGCGCTTGCCGATCAGTTCGGCGAACTCGCGGGCGGCCTCGGTGTAGACCTCCTCGAGGTCGGAGGCCGAGCAGAAGACGCATACGTGCAGGGGGGAGGCGGCGACGGGATCCATGCGGGGCATTTTACGGCTGCGGCCGGCGGTCAGCGGCGGAAGGTGAAGATCCCCCACGTCAGCCAGTCCTCGCGGCCGCCGCGCACCCAGTCGCGCAGCCCCTTCTTCATCCGGGTCAGGTACTCGGCGCTGACGGCGTCGGCGAGGCCGTCGGCCTCCTGGCGCTCGGTCTCCTGAAGCACCCGGCCGTAGTGGGTCACCAGCTGGTCGCGGTGTTCGGCGAAGCCGTCCGTGCCGCCGTCGGGGACGAAGCCGAGCCCGGCCAGTTCACGCCGGTAGAAGCCCGGCGTGCCCATCGTGGACAGGTGGATGCGGTCCAGCACGGGCTGCAGCGCCTCGCGCGGGCAGCCGTCGGCGGCCATCGGGTCGGTGAAGACGAGGCGGCCGCCGGGCCGCAGCACCCGGGCGGCCTCCCGCAGCACTCCGGCGCGGTCGCCGCTGTGCAGGAAGGCGTCCTGCGACCAGACGACGTCGACGCTGTCGTCCGGCAGCGGGACCGACTCGAACGAGCCGTCGACGACGTCGATCAGGCCGTCCAGGCCGCGTTCGGCGTTCAGCGCCCGGTGCCGCTCGTTCTCCACCTCGCTGAGGTTGAGCGCGATCACCCGGCAGCCGTGCTCGGCGGCCAGGTGGCGGGCCGAGCCGCCGAAGCCGGAACCCAGGTCGAGCACGGTGGTGTCCGCGGACAGCTCCAGTCCGGCGGCCATCCGCCGCACGGTGCGCCGGGAGGCGTCGGCGATCGGCTCGTCGGGGCGCTCGTAGAGGCCGATGTGGATGTCCTCGCCGCCCCACACGGAGAAGTAGAAGGCGTCCGCGTCCGGGGAGTTGTAGTAGCTGCGCGCGGTGTGCGCCTCGGGGGAGACCTGCGTGCCGGCGTCCTGCCCGCTCTCGGCCATCGCGTACTCCTTCTCGGCGACGTGGACGAAGAAGTCCGGCTGCTCGTCCCGGTAGGTGTGCTGGAAGTCGCCGTAGGTCTCGACGCGCTGGAAGCCCACCTCTGTCATCAGGCGGCGGGTGTAGTCCTTGCGCAGCGGAAACATGTTGAGGTGGTACACCGAGCGGTCGGGGAAGGTGTAGCGCATCCGGCACAGCCCGTCGTCGACGTAGTCCGGCGCGACGGCCACGTCCTCGCCGCAGTAGTAGTACACGTGCTTGCTCGAGAACCCGCTGTCCAGCATCGCGTCGTAGTTGCGCTGGTCGAGGACGAGGATCCCGTCGTGCTTGAGCATCGCGTAGAACTCGGCGAGCGCCTTGCGCCGGTCGCGTTCGGCGAAGAGGTGGGTGAAGGAGTTGCCCAGGCAGACGATGGCGTCGTACTCGCCGTGCACGTCGCGGTTCAGCCAGCGCCAGTCCGCCTGCACGACGCGCAGTATGTGCCCGCCGTGCTCGAGGCCGTTGCGGAAGGCCCGCGAGAGCATCGCCGCGCTGCCGTCGGCGCTGACCGTCTCGAAGCCGGCCTCGCGCAGCCGCACCGAGTGGAACCCCGTCCCGGTGGCCACGTCGAGCACGCTCTTCACGCCGCGTTTGCGCAGCAGGTCGATGAAGAAGTCGCCCTCACTCTCGCGGCGTCTGTCCCAGTCGATCAGGGAGTCCCACTGCTCGACGAAGCCGGGCACGTACTCCGCCCGGTAGTGGCCGGTCTCGCGGACGTCTACCGGGTTGTCTCCGAATTCCTGCCTGGATCGCGCTGAAATGGCCGAACCTCCCGTGGTCGAGACGGTGTTGCCGGTCGGAGCCCGCGTCTGCGCCGGTGGGCGCGTGCGGGCTTTCCAGTACGTCACGTGCCGCAGCGGGGTGTCAACGGAAAGTACGGCGGTCTTCTGCGGTTCGCGGGGTTGACACCTGCGTCGCCGGATGTGTGTAACGGCCTGGTCACGTGGGCACACGACCTTGAGTCGAGACGTGTAAGCCGCATACCGACAGAAAGCGATGCCGATCGTGACGTACACAGTCAAGAGCACGCTCCCGGAGCAGGACCTCAAGATCGTTGCGGAGGCGCTGCAGGGCGAGCTGGTCGACCTGGTGGACCTGTCGCTCGACGCCAAGCAGGTGCACTGGAACGTGGTGGGCCCGCGGTTCCGCACCGTCCACCTGCAGCTGGACGACGTGGTGGCCACGGCGCGCCAGTACTCGGACACGTTCGCGGAGCGGGCGTCCGCGCTGGGCGTCTCCCCCGACGGGCGCGCCGGGACCGTGGCGGCCGGCAGCAGCATCGGGACCGTGAAGGACGGATGGCTCAAGGACGACGACGCGGTGGCGACCCTGGTCGCCGCGCTCTCCGCGGTCATCTCGAAGTCCCGGGAGAGGATGAAGGCCGTCGGCGAGGTCGACCCGGTGACCGAGGACATCTTCATCCAGCTCGTCGGAGAGCTGGAGAAGGA
>DASSBO010000448.1:0-4871 GCA_035698655.1 Streptomyces sp. | reverse complement strand
CCCCCTTCCGCTCACGGCTCGCCGCCGAGTGCGACTTCGACCAGCGGGCGGCCGGCCTGACCCCGCAGGAGATCCGGCGGTTGGACCGAGCGGCGCAGTTCGCGGTGGTCAGTGCCCGGGAGGCGCTGGCGGACAGCGGCGTCGAGGAGGAGACGTACGCGCCGTGCCGGATCGGCACGACGCTGGGGAACGCCGTCGGCTGCACCACGAGCCTGGAACGCGAGTACGCGGTCGTCAGCGACGGCGGCCGCAAGTGGCTGGTGGACCACGAGTACGCGGTGCCCGAGCTCTACCGGCATTTCGTTCCGAGCTCGATGGTGGCCGAACTGGCCTGGACTGCCGGGGCGCAGGGCCCGGCGGCGATGGTGTCCACCGGCTGCACCTCGGGCCTGGACGCGGTCGGTCACGCCGTGGAGCTGATCCGCGAGGACTCGGTCGACATGGTGGTCACGGGCGCCACCGAGGCGCCCATCGCGCCGATCACCTCCGCCTGCTTCGACGCCATCCACGCCACGACGCCGCGCAACGACGATCCGGAGCACGCCTCACGGCCGTTCGACCGGACGCGGAACGGGCTGGTCCTCGGGGAGGGCTCCGCCACGCTGATCCTCGAGGAGTACGAGAGCGCGCGCCGGCGCGGGGCGCACATGTACGCGGAGGTCGTCGGATTCGCCTCGCGCTGCAACGCCCACCACATGACCGGCCTCAAGCCGGACGGCCGGGAGATGGCGGAGGCGATCAGAGTCGCACTGGACCAGGCTCGGGTCGACCCGTCCGAGGTGGACTACGTCAACGCGCACGGCTCGAGCACGAAGATGAACGACCGGCACGAGACGGCCGCGTTCAAGAAGAGCCTGGGAGCGCACGCGTACGACACGCCGGTCAGCTCGATCAAGTCGATGATCGGCCACTCGCTGGGCGCGATCGGCGGGCTGGAGGCGGCCGCGTGCGCGCTGGCGATCGAGCACGGCGTGCTGCCGCCGACGGCGAACCTGCACGAGCCCGACCCCGAGTGCGACCTGGACTACATACCGCTGCAGGCACGCGAGCAGCGCACCGACGTGGTGCTCAGCGTGGGCAGCGGCTTCGGCGGTTTCCAGACCGCCCTGGTGCTGGCCAGGCCGGAGAGGAGCAGCCGGTGACGGCGACGGCAGTGGTGACCGGCATGGGCGTGGTCGCCCCCAACGGGCTGGGTACGAAGGAGTGCTGGGAGGCGACGCTGGCCGGCCGCAGCGGCCTGGGCGTGACGACCCGGTTCGACGCGGAGCAGTACCCGAGCAGGGTGGCCGGCGAGGTGCCGGGCTTCGTGCCCGAGGAGCACATCCCCAGCAGACTGCTCCCGCAGACCGACCACATGACGCGGCTCGCCCTGGCCGCCGCCGAGTGGGCCGTGCAGGACGCGGGCGTGGTCCCCCCGGAACTCGACGAGTACGGCATGGGCGTGGTCACGGCCGCGTCCGGCGGCGGCGTCGAGTACGGCCACCGCGAGTTGCAGGAGCTGTACAGCAAGGGCAAGGAGTACGTCAGCGCCTACCAGTCCTTCGCCTGGTTCTACGCGGTCAACACGGGCCAGATCTCCATCCGGCACAAGATGCGCGGCCCGTCCGGCGTGCTGGTGACCGAGCAGGCCGGCGGCCTGGACACCCTCGGGCACGCCCGGCGGCACGTGCGCCGCGGTACGCCCCTGGTGGTCTCCGGCGGCGTGGACGGCGCGCTGTGCCCGTGGGGCTGGGTCGCCCAGATCGCCACCGGGCGGCTGAGCACCGCCGAGGACCCGGACGGCGCCTACCTGCCGTTCGCGGCGGAGGCGGCCGGCTACGTGCCGGGCGAGGGCGGCGCGATCCTGCTGGTGGAGGACGCCGAGGCGGCCCGCGCCCGCGGCGCCGGGCCGTGCTACGGGCGGATCGCCGGATACGCGGCGACGTTCGACCCGCCGCCGGGCAGCGGCCGCCCCTCCGCGCTGCGCGCCGCGGTGGAACTGGCCTTGCGCGACGCGAGGACGGACCCGTCCGAGGTGGACGTGGTCTTCGCGGACGCGGCGGGCGTGCCCGAACTGGACCGGGACGAGGCGGACGCGCTGTGCGCCGTCTTCGGGCCGCGGGGCGTGCCGGTGACCGCGCCGAAGACGATGACGGGCCGGCTGTTCGGCGGCGGTGCCGCACTCGACGCCGCGCTGGCGCTGCTCGCGCTGCGCGACGGCGTCGTGCCGCCCACCGTCAACGCCGAGTGCGCCGCCGGGTACGCACTGGACCTGGTCAGCACGGCGCGCGAGACGCCGCTGCGCACCGCACTGGTCCTCGCCCGCGGCTACAGCGGCTTCAACGCGGCAATGGTCCTGCGCCGCGACTGAAGGGTGCCCGGCGGCGTCGCCGGAGGTCACCGACCACACCATCCACGAGAGGAATCAGCCATGTCCGAGAAGAACGTGATGGAACTCGCCGACCTGACCGCCCTGCTCCGCGAGTGCGCCGGCGAGGACGAGGCCGTCGACCTCGACGGCGACGTGCTGGACAGCGAGTTCACCGAGCTGGGCTACGACTCGCTGGCCCTGCTGCAGGTGATCGGCCGGATCCAGCGCGACTACGGCGTGGTCGTCCCCGACGACGCGGCCGCGGCCGAGACGCCGCGCGCACTGCTGGAGCTGGTCAACACCGCGACCACGGTCGCCGCCTGACCATGGCGCGCACCGACGGGGCCGTGCGCCCCCGCTCCGGTGAAGGCACGGGCGCGGGGCCACTCGCCCCGCCGCCGGTCGCCCTGCTGCTGCCCGGACAGGGCGCCCAGCAGCAGGGCATGGCGCTCGGTCTCTACGGCAGTGAGCCCGCGTTCACCGACGCCGTCGACGAGGTGTTCCGGCTGCTGCGCGGGGAGGGCGCCCGTATCCGCGCGGACTGGCTCTCCGAGTCGCCCGTCGTCGCACTGGACGACGTGCGCCGCGCGCAGCCGCTGCTGTTCGCCGTGAACTACGGGCTGAGCCGGATGCTGCTCGACTGGGGTGTGCGGCCCGCCGCACTGCTCGGCCACAGCGCCGGGGAGGCGGTCGCGGCGGTCGTCGCGGGCGTCCTGTCGCTGCCCGACGCGGTCGCGCTGCTGGCCGAACGGGTCGCGCTGGTCGCCGGGGCGCCGCCCGGCGGGATGCTGGCGGTGGCCGCAGCACCGGCCGACGTCGAGCCGTTCCTGACCGACGACGTGGTGGTCGGCGCGGTCAACTCGCCGACGCAGGTGATGCTGGCCGGGCCGGACCCGGAACTGGCCCGGGTGGCCGAGACGTTGCAGGTCCGCGGCTTCACCTGCGTGCGGGCGAAGGCGTCTTCCGGCTTTCACAGCCCCATGCTGCGATCGGTGTGCGCACGGCAGATACCGGCGTTCGACTCGGTGCAGCTCTACGAGGCCCGCCTGCGGGTCATCTCCGGCTACACCGCGGGCCGGCTGACCCGGGCACAGGCCCTCGACCCGGCGTTCTGGGCGCTGCAGCCCGCCGAGCCGGTGCTGTTCGGCCCGGCGCTGAACACCCTGCTCGCCGACGGGCCCTACCTGCTGGTGGAGGCGGGGCCCGGGCAGAGCCTGACCACCCTGGCCCGCCGGCACCCGGCAGTGACCCGGGGCGGCAGCGCGGCGCTGCCGCTGCTCCCGGCCCGCCCGCGCGGACCGGAGAAGGACCGCGAGGCGGCGCTGAAGGCCGCGCGACGGCTGGCGGAGCTCGGGCACGTCCCGCGGCACGTCGCGGAGCGGCGCGCGGCAGGGAGGACGGCATGAGGATCCTGGTCACCGGCGGAGCCGGGTTCATCGGCTCCCACTACGTGCGCACGCTGCTGGCCGGGGGGTACCCGGACTGCACGGACCCGCAGGTCACCGTCGTGGACGCGCTCACCTACGCCGGCAACCCCGGCAACCTCCCCGCGACCCACCCGCGGCTGGAGTTCGTCAAGGGCGACATCTGCGACCTGCCGCTGATGCGGGAGGTGACGCCGGGCCACGACGCGGTGGTGCACTTCGCCGCCGAGTCGCACGTGGACCGTTCACTGCAGGGCCCGGCGGAGTTCTTCCGCACGAACGTCGGCGGGACGCAGAGCGTGCTCGAGGCCTGCGTGGGCGCCGGTGTGCCCCGCGTGGTGCACGTCTCGACAGACGAGGTCTACGGCTCGATCGAGGAGGGGTCGTGGACGGAGGAGTCGCCGCTGCTGCCCAACTCCCCCTACGCCGCCTCGAAGGCGGGCAGCGACCTGGTCGCCCGCGCGTACTGGCGCACCCACGGCCTGGACGTGTCCGTGACCCGCTGCTCCAACAACTACGGCCCCTACCAGCACGTGGAGAAGCTGATCCCGCTGTTCGTCACCAACCTGCTGGACGGCCGCTCGGTCCCGCTGTACGGCGACGGACGCAACGTCCGCGAGTGGCTGCACGTGGCCGACCACTGCCGGGCCGTGCACACCGTCCTCACCCGGGGCCGGGCCGGCGAGGTCTACAACATCGGCGGGGGCACGCACACCACCAACCGCGAGATGACCCGCAAACTCCTCGACCTGTGCGGCGGCGGCTGGGAACTGGTGCGCAAGGTGCCCGACCGCAAGGGTCACGACCTGCGGTACTCCCTGGACGACGGCAAGATCCGCGCCGAACTCGGTTACGCACCGCAGGTGCCCTTCGACCAGGGGCTCGCCGAACTCGTGGACTGGTACCGCCACCACCGCGCGTGGTGGCAGCCGGTCAAGGACCCCGTCTAGCCGCCGCGCCGTCTGAGAACTCCCCCACACAGTTTCCAGCACCGAGGAGCCGCCATGCGGGTTCTGTTCACCACCGCGCCCCTGCCCGGGCACCTGTATCCCCTGGTGCCGTTCGCGCAGGCCCTGCGCGCCGCCGGTCACGACGTG